>CAIUWU010000078.1 GCA_903902945.1 uncultured Pseudomonadota bacterium | reverse complement strand
GGTTTCATCCCCTGGTTCCAGTCCAGCAGCGCTTATGGCTATGCCCAGGCCCAGGATGAAGCATGGTCCGATTATCAACAGCAGACCGGCCACTGGCTGAGTTCCCGCGATGATTTTGCCGACAGCTGTGATTTCATCGGCTGGTATTGCGCCATCAGCCGTAAGAAACTCGGCATTGATATTCATGACACCTATAACCTGTATCTGAGCTATCACGAAGGTCATGGCGGTTTTCGCCGCAACAGCCATACCCATAAACAATGGTTGTTAACCACCGCCCAAAAAGTGGAAAACCGCGCCAAACGCTATGCAGCACAGCTCAATAGCTGTCGTGACAAATTAGAAACCAATAACTGAAAAACTCTTAAAACCCAACGGAGATAACGTGAAAACATCACAATTCTTACTGATAGCCTTTATCGCTTTAACCATCGGTCTGGGCATTTTTTATCTGAAAAATCGAGTACTTAACACTGATAGCACAGGAGATGACATGATCAGCAAATCAAACCCTGCCGATAATCTGGCCGCCGGCGAAGCATTTCTGGCTGAAAACGCCAAAAAAGACGGTGTCATCACCACCAGCAGCGGCTTGCAATATCAAGTGGTTAGCGAAGGCAGTGGCGCATCGCCGACCGCCACATCGAATGTCACCGTTCATTACGAAGGCACTACCATTAACGGCAAAGTATTCGACAGCTCTTACAAACGTGGCGAACCGGCTACTTTCCCATTAAACCGCGTTATCGCTGGCTGGACCGAAGGCTTACAACTAATGAAAGAAGGCGGCAAAACCCGTTTCTTTATCCCAGCCAATCTGGCCTATGGTGACCGCTACGCCGGCCCCAGCATCGGCCCCAACTCAACCCTGATTTTCGATGTCGAACTGATCAAAGTTCAGTAACACCCCGTCAGCCAGCCTGCTTCAGGCTGGCTGCTTCTGCAAACCAAGCATTAGCCGACAGATTTTCTGCGCTTTTAACCCGCAAAGCAGATTCCGCTTACCAACGCTGACCCACACACAAATCATGACTCTTTACCAACTTTTTGCCACCACCCCCAAAGCCATGGAAGGACTGTTGGCCAGTGAAATCGAAGCCTTGGGCGGTCAGCAGGTTCAACAGAAAATGGCCGGCGTGGCCTTTCAAGGCACACTGGAAACCGCTTACCGTGCCTGCCTCTGGTCACGTACCGCCAACCGGATTCTGTTATTGCTGACCCGCTTTGAGGTCAATTCGCAACAGGATCTGTATGACGGCATCAGCGCCATCAACTGGTTTCAGCACCTGCAACCCGACGATAGCTTTGCGGTTTCATTCAGCTGCAAAAACAATCCGGCCATCAATCACAGTCATTTTGGCGCCTTGAAAGTAAAAGACGCGATTGTCGATCAGATGCGCACCAAATTTAACAAACGCCCCAACATTGATACTGATCAGCCGAATCTGCGCATCAATGTCTATTTACACAATACAACAGCTCAGGTCAGTCTCGACTTATCCGGTGAAAGCCTGCACAAACGCGGCTATCGCGATATCAGCATTGCCGCACCGATCAAGGAAAATCTGGCAGCAGCCATTCTGCTGCGCAGCGGCTGGCCGAAAATTGCCGCCGCCGGCGGCTCATTACTCGACCCCATGTGCGGTTCCGGCACCTTATTACTAGAAGGCGCCATGATCGCCGCCGACTATGCCCCCGGCCTGCTACATGATTACTTTGGCTTCATTGGCTGGAAAAAGCACGACCCCCAGTTATGGCAGCAACTGCTTGCAGAAGCTGAACAGCGCCGTGACACCGGCCTGAGCCGGTTACCGACTCTGATTGGCTTCGATCAGGACAGACGTAATGTCGCCACCGCGATCCAGCACGTCGAAAACCTGGGACTGCAAGGCAAAATTCATATCGAAAAACGCGAAATCGGCGATGCCATCGCGGCTGAAAGCTGGCCCAAAGGCCTGATCATCTGTAACCCGCCTTATGGCGAACGGCTCGGCGACGAAGCCGAAACCGCCGAACTGTACCGCCGTTTTGGCGAGGTTCTGAAAAGCCGCTTTACCGGCTGGCAGGCGGCGATGATTATCAGCAATCCCGAACTGGGCTTTCGTTTGGGCATTCGCTCGCAAAAACCGATCACTTTTTTCAACGGCCCGCTGGAATGCAAGTTGTTGCGACTGAACTTGAATCCGGACAGTTTTTTTGAACCCAAACCGCGTTCACAACAGGAAAGAATTGAACAAATCAGCCGTCGTAGCCAGGCAGAGACTGTCGATACCGGCGCAGAAATGTTTGCCAACCGGCTGCGCAAAAATCTGAAGAAACTAGCGAAATGGGCCAAGCAAAACACTATCAGCTGTTATCGTCTGTATGATGCCGATCTGCCGGAATACGCCGTCGCAGTCGATATCTATCAGGGCGAGCAAACCTGGGTCAATGTGCAGGAATATGAATCCCCCAAAACCATCGATCCGCATAAAGCCAATCAGCGTCTGGCTGGCATCATGGCGGAAATTCCGCGCGTACTGGGCATTCCCTCACAACAGGTATTTCTGAAAATCCGCCGTAAACAGCGCAATAGCGATCAATACGAAAAACAGGGCGATTCCCGAAATTTTCATATCGTCAGCGAAGGCGGTTGTCAGTTCTGGGTCAATTTTGAAGATTATCTGGATACCGGTCTGTTTCTTGATCACCGCCCGATCCGCCTACGCATTCAGCAACAAGCCAGAGATAAGCGGTTTCTGAATTTATTCGCTTATACCGGCAGTGCCTCGGTCCACGCGGCAGCCGGCGGCGCGCGCTCGACACTCACCATCGACATGTCCAATACCTATTTAGACTGGGCCAAACGCAATTTTGACCTGAACGGCATCCATGGCGATCACAAACTACTGCGTGCCGATTGTCTGCAATGGCTGGCGGAACAAGCGGAAAATCCGAAAAGCCCCCAATTTGATCTGATTTTTCTCGATCCCCCGACGTTCTCCAACTCGAAAAAAATGGAAGATGCCTTTGATATTCAGACTGCCCATATACAACTGCTGAAGCAGGCCAGCCAGCTGCTGGCCGCTGAAGGCGTGTTATATTTTTCGACCAATTTCCGCCGTTTCAAAATGGATTATGAGGCTCTCGCCGATCTGACAATCGAAGACATCAGCGCCGCTACCATAGACGAAGACTTTGCCCGCAATCCAAAAATCCATTATTGCTGGAGTATCCGCCGATGAAACAGGCATTACATATTGTGGTCCAAGGCCGGGTACAAGGCGTGTATTTTCGGGCCAACACCCGAAAACAGGCTATCAGGCTCGGCCTTACCGGTATGGTAAGAAATCTGCCCGACAACAGTGTCGAGATCATCGCCTGCGGTAATCAGCAAGCTCTTCAGCAACTGGTCACATGGTGTCATAAAGGACCATTACTGGCTAAAGTCAGTGCAGTCATTAGTCAGCCCTATGCCGGCGATGAGGGTTTTGAGAGTTTTGAGATCCTCTGACCAGCCTTGTCGACAACAACTATGTGAAACAGCGAAACAAAATCAGATTACAATAGTCGGCATTTTTATTGATTGAATGTCTGGCATTAACCCCCCTCGGTTAACGGCCGGACCGGCAGGTACTATTTTGGCTGAAAAACTATTACGCATCGCAACCCGACAAAGCCCGCTGGCACTGTGGCAGGCTGAACACGTTGCCAGTCGTTTGCAACAGGCGTTTCCGGGACTGAAAACCGAGCTGGTAAAAATGGTTACCCGTGGTGACAAAATTCTGGATGCGCCGTTGGCGAAAATCGGCGGTAAAGGCTTGTTCGTGAAAGAGCTGGAACAAGGCATGCTGGATGGCATTGCCGATATTGCCGTGCATTCCATGAAAGATGTCCCGGTTGAATTTCCCGCCGGCTTACATCTGGCCGTTATCTTAGAGCGCGAAGATCCGACTGACGCTTTTGTTTCAAATCACTATGCCAGTCTGGATCAATTACCTGCCAATGCCCGCATCGGTACTTCCAGCTTACGCAGACAATGCCAAATCAAGGCCCGCTTTCCTGACGCCGAAATCCTCAGCCTGCGCGGCAATGTCAATACCCGTCTGGCCAAACTGGATGCGGGTGAATACGACGCCATCATTCTGGCCTCGGCCGGTCTGAAACGCCTGGGGCTGGCTGAGCGTATCACCGCCAGCCTGAGCAGCAGCGACAGCCTGCCGGCAATAGGTCAGGGCGCTATCGGTATTGAATGCCGCAGCGACGACGCCGAAGTACACAGCTACTTGCAGGTATTGCATGATGAAAACACCAGCCTGCGAGTTAGCGCTGAACGCGCCATGAACCAACGCCTGAACGGTGGCTGTCAGGTACCGATTGCCGGTTTTGCCGAAATCAGCGGCGATCAGATTCATCTGCGCGGCTTGGTTGGCAGCCCCGATGGTTCGGTGATTTATCGCACCGCCGCCTCGGCTGGCTTTGCTGACGCCGAACAATTAGGCATCGCAGTTGCCGAAAACCTGCTGAATCAAGGTGCCGACCGGATTTTACGCGAGCTGTATCAGTGACAAATACCTTGCATGGCGCCCGGATTCTGGTAACCCGACCGGCTGCTCAAGCGGCTAATTTATGTCGTTTAATCGAGCATGCCGGTGGCGTCAGCTGGCGATTTCCAACCATCGAAATCAGTGCCAGCCAGCCAGACCAAAGCGTTTTACTGATAGCTCAGCATTGTGACTGGCTGATTTTTACCAGTACGAATGCTGTGGATTTTGCTATCAAGGCGTTCAATGGCAAAATGCCCGGGTTTAACGGCAGCCCCAGAATAGCTGCCGTAGGCCAGGCAACCGCTCAAGCACTGACTGATGCCGGCTGGCAGGTCGATTGTGTGCCGGTCAGCGAATTCAGCAGCGAGGGCTTACTGGCTGAAGCAGCGTTACAGGACATCAACGCCAATCACTGCCTGATTGTCCGCGGTGTCGGCGGCAGGGACAAACTGGAACAAGGCCTGCGTAGCCGTGGCGCGACAGTGTCGTATCTGGAAGTTTACCGCCGCCATCAGCCGGCGTCTGACAACCAGGCCCTGGAACAGGCTTTGACTGACAACGCGCTGGACGCAATCACGATGACCAGTGTTGAAGCCTTGCAAAATCTGCTGGCAATGCTAAGCAGCCCAGCCCAGGCGCTGCTTAAAACGCTACCGCTGATCGTGGCCAGCGAACGTATCGGCGCCAGCGCCGGACAATTTGGATTTAAACAGATCGTAGTGAGCCCAAAGCCCACCGATGCCGAAATTTTAGAGACCTTGACGACGTTATTTAACGGGGAAAACAGTGGCCGACGTAATTGAAGAACAACCAGAAGCAATACCTGCCCCAACTGTAGTGGTTAAAAAATCGCGTGCCGGCTTATGGATCGGACTAACCGCCTTGCTGCTGACTATTCTGTTAGCCGCCGCCGGGTTTTACTTTTTCCAGCAATTGCAAAGCAGTCAAAGCACTGAACAAAATCAGGATAATCTCAAAGAGATTGAGATTGATAAGTCCCTGAATGCCCTGCATCAGCAAATTGCCGATCTGCAGGCGCAGATCACTAACATCAATAGTGAAATGACCGGCAAGGATAATCATTTCACACAAACACTGGCTGACTTTTCCAGTCTGCATGAAGAACGGCTGAACAATACCAAAAAAGATCTGGAAGCCGCGATCAGCGGCTTACAGCGTCAGATGAGCAAAACCCGCGGCGACTGGTTGCTGGCAGATGCCGAATATTTGCTCACCGTTGCCAATCAGCGTCTGCATCTGGTCGGTGATGTCAATACCACCCGCGAAGCCTTGGAAGCCGCCGACCAGCGTCTGCGTGAAAGTGGCGACGCCGCAGCCTTCAAAGTGCGCGAACAGATTGCCAAAGAAATCGCCCTGCTGGATGGCGTTGCGGTGCCTGATATCGTCGGCATTTATGGCAGCATCCAGCATTTACAGGATAGCGTTGAAAATCTGGCGGTGTTTTTGCCTCATGCCGGCAAACAACCGGATCAGAACAATGCCGCCAACTCCAATTTGGCCGAACAGGAAAATGGCCTGATCAGCTCTGTCGCCAGACAGCTGAAAGGCTATGTGGTCTTGCGCCATACCCAGCAACAGGTAGATGCCATCCTGACCCCCGAAGAAGCTCACTTTATCCGTCAGCAACTGAAAGTGCGTCTGGAAATGATCGAAATTGCTCTGGTACAGCAAAACGACGCCTTATTCGCCAGCAGCATTGCCGATACCCGACTGTGGTTAAAGAAAAACTTTGCTGAAAATATCTCCACCGAACGTTTTGCCGCCGAACTGGACAAACTGGCATCGATTCAGATCCGTGCACAATTCCCGGATGTCAGCGGTTCGTTGAAACTGCTCAAAGACATCGGCCGATTACGGATTGAATCTGATAAAACCGCTCCGGTCACCAACTCGACCGCTGTCAACAATTCCGGCGATGCTGCAGCAAAAACCGGCCAGCCTTAAGCGAGCAGTTTGATGAAAAACTTAATTTACTTTGTTGCCTCATTACTGGCCGCCATTGCCACGGCATATTTGCTGCACAGCTGGCTGGCATCCTACAACGATCCAGGCTATGTCCTGATGGGCTTTGGTCACTGGTCACTGGAAACCTCTTTAACGGTATTCAGCGTCATCTTGGTAATCGGTTTCTTTACGCTCTACAGTATCTTCCGCTTGATCGGCGTATTGCTGCGAATGCCTGGACAAATGCGCAAACGCAGCCGCAACATCAAATTCAACCGCTCACAGGAAGCACTGATCGCCGGCCTGTTCGATGCCGCTGACGGCAACTGGGAAAGCGCCGAAAGAACACTGATAAAACATGCTTCGAATAGCGGCGCACCGCTGCTGCATTATCTGACCGCCGCCCGTGCCGCCCATTCTCGCGGCGCTACCGACAAACGCGACGAGTATTTGCGCAAAGCCCAGGAACAATCCAGCGACAACAATATCACCATCGGTTTGACCCAGGCCGAACTGCAATTGTCCGAACATCAGTTTGAGGATGCACTGGAAACCTTGAGCAAACTGCATGCAATCAACCCCAATCATGGCCGGGTGCTGAAAATGATGCATCATGCCTACCAGCATCTGGGTGACTGGGAGGCTCTCAACAAGATTTTGCCAGCGCTGCAAGAACACAAAATCATGTTGGAAGCCGAAGTCAAATTACTGGAAACCCGCACCTACAGTAATTTGCTAAAAAATGCGGCTGCCAATAACGATGCGCAGCAAATCAGTGCTTGCTGGGACGGCATTCCCCGCCATATTCGTTCGTTACCCGGTGTTGCTAACATATATATTGCAGCCATGATCAATGCCGGCGCCGGCGCCGAGGTAGAAGCCAGAGCCATCAAACAACTGGGGCGCTACTGGGATGCAACCACACTGGCGCTGTACGCCAATATTGAATCCAACGACACGGCCAAACAATTGCAATCAGCGGAACAATGGCTGGCAGTCTATCCGCAAGATGCGATGCTATTTAGCGTGCTGGGCAAACTGGCCCTGAAACTGGGGCAGATGGAAAAAGCTGAACAATACCTGCTGAAAAGCCTGCATCTCGAAGAAACCGTCGATGTCCAGCAAGCCTTGGCCGAACTGGAACTAACCAAAGGCAATCAACAACAGGCTTGTGATTATTTCAAACGGGCTCTGGCACTGGCCAGCATCCAAGTGATTAAACAGGCCGAGGCGATGTCGGCTTAATCGCCTCGTAGTGCTTGCTGGCCGGGCAGATCAGTCAAACAGACTGTCCCACATCGCATCGACCTTTTTCAGAACGTCCTTATCCATCACAATCGGCCGTCCCCATTCCCGCTGGGTTTCTCCCGGCCATTTATTGGTGGCATCAAAACCGACTTTCGAGCCCAGCCCGGAAACCGGTGACGCAAAATCCAGATAATCGATGGGCGTGTTTTCCAATATCGTCAGATCGCGGGCCGGATCCATCCGTGTGGTAATCGCCCAGATGACATCCTGCCAATCCCGCACATTGACATCATCATCCACCACAATCACAAACTTGGTGTACATAAACTGGCGCAGATACGACCAGGTTCCCAGCATCACCCGCTTGGCATGACCCGCATACTGCTTTTTCATACTGATCACCGCCATCCGGTAAGAACACCCCTCCGGCGGCAGATAAAAATCGACAATTTCCGGAAACTGTTTTTGCAAAATCGGCACAAACACTTCATTGAGCGCGACCCCCAAAATCGCCGGTTCATCGGGCGGCCGGCCGGTATGGGTACTGTGATAGATCGGCACCTGGCGCTGGGTAATACGTTCGACGGTAAATACCGGAAACTCATCGACTTCATTGTAATAACCGGTATGGTCACCATACGGCCCTTCGGGTGCGGTTTCGCCCGGATAAATAAAACCTTCCAGCACGATTTCAGCGCTGGCCGGCACTTGCAGATCATGCGTCAAACATTGCGCCACTTCGGTTTTACTGCCGCGCAATAACCCGGCAAAGGCATATTCAGACAAGGTATCCGGCACCGGCGTCACTGCCGCCAGTATCGTCGCCGGATCGGCGCCCAAGGCCACGGCAACCGGAAACGGCTTGCCGGGATGAGTTTGCTGCCATTCACGAAAATCCAGCGCACCGCCACGATGTGCCAGCCAACGCATGATGACTTTGTTCTTGCCGATAACTTGCTGCCGGTAAATCCCCAGATTCTGGCGTTCCTTATTCGGGCCACGGGTAATCACCAGCGGCCAGGTAATCAAAGGTGCGGCATCTTCCGGCCAGCAGGTCTGAATCGGATAAACCGATAAATCCACTTCATCGCCGACCCGGATCACTTCCTGACAAACCGGTGCCGATACCAGCTTGGGCGCCATATTCAGAACCTGCTTGAAAACCGGCAACTTTTCCATCGCATCCTTCATGCCGCGCGGCGGCTCAGGCTCTTTCAGATAAGCCAGTAATTCACCGATGCCCCGTAATTCGGAAACCTCTTTGGCACCCATGCCCATTGCCACCCGTTTCGGGGTGCCAAACAGATTGCCCAGTACCGGAATATTGAAGCCTTTAGGGTTTTCAAACAGCAAGGCAGGCCCGCCTTCGCGCAACATCCGGTCACAAATCGCGGTCATTTCCAGCACCGGGTCTACTTCACGTTTAATCCGTTTCAACTCACCCTGTTTTTCCAGCTGGGCAATAAAATCTCTGAGGTCTTTATATTTCATAAGTTTGATAAATCAGGAAAACCGGGCAAACCGGGTTAAAAGGTCAGCACACCAAACACCAGCACAAATATAAAAGCCATGATGGTCCACAGACTGATTTTGGTGCTTAACGGTGTCGAACGCCAACTTGAGCCGAGATAATCAGCCAGCGCCTGCTGCCTGTCAGCCGCCGCCCAGGCTTTGCGCAACTGCCCTTTGATGGATTGCTGTTCAATTCTTTGCTGTTCGGCAAACAAGATTTCATCCAGCTGCGAATAAAACACATCGCAGTCAGGACATTTAAGCTGATCACCCACGCGCGGCTGACCACAGGCCGGACAATTTTTCATAGTCTGCTCCGGCTGTTAAACAGTAATGCCATTGTGGCGTAACAAGGCATCAATATTGGGCTGACGACCACGGAAGTTTTTAAACAGCGTCATAGCATTCTGACTGCCGCCCTGCTCCAGGATGTGATGTAAAAAAGCCTCGCCAGTGGCGCGATCAAAAATGCCGCGTTCTTCAAACAGCGAAAACGCATCCGCCGATAACACTTCAGCCCATTTATAACTGTAATATCCCGCCGCATAACCACCGGCAAAAATATGCGAGAAACTATGGGCAAAACGGTTGAATGCAGGTGGCTTGACGACAGCGACCCGCTCGCGGATTTGCTGCAATGTCGGATAAATCTGTCCGCCACGTTCCGGCTGATAGTCTTGATGAATCTTGAAATCGAACAGGCTGAACTCCAGTTGTCTGACCATCATCATCCCGGCCTGAAAGTTTTTGGCCGCCAGCATTTTGTCAAACAGGCTATCCGGCAATGGCTCGCCGGTTTGATAGTGGCCGGAAATCAGCGCCAGCGCCTGTTTATCCCAGCACCAGTTTTCCATGAACTGACTCGGCAACTCCACCGCATCCCATTCGACACCATTAATCCCGGACACTCCCAGATAGTCGACCTGAGTCAGCAGGTGATGCAAACCGTGACCAAACTCATGGAACAAGGTCTGCACTTCGTCATGAGTCAGCAAAGCCGGCTGATCACCCGTCGGCGGGGTGAAATTACAGACCAGATAGGCTACCGGATATTGCACGCCATCGGCATAGCGTTTGCGGCCCACACAATCATCCATCCAGG
Organism: uncultured Pseudomonadota bacterium; assembly: GCA_903902945.1. Taxonomy (GTDB): domain Bacteria; phylum Pseudomonadota; class Gammaproteobacteria; order Methylococcales; family Methylomonadaceae; genus Methylomonas. Next base: position 13,954 of record CAIUWU010000078.1, on the reverse strand, counting down.
CACCGCCGCGCTTTTTGGCTCGGGCATATAAATCCAGATAAAAACGTCCGCGTGGCTGGCCGTCCTGATCATGAATCTGATAAAAGCGCACATCGCCATGCCAGCTGTCAAAATCCTCGATTTCAGTGATCTGCAAGCCGTACAGATTTTCGACAATCGCAAACAGCCCCGGCAATACCCGAGTAATCGGGAAATAGGTTTTTACTTGTTCCTGAGACAGCTGATAAAAATGCTGACGCATTTTTTCCGAGTAATAGCTGATATCCCAAGCCTGTAAATCGTCGACCCCGTATTCCGCCAGCGCAAAGGCTTTTAATTCAGCCAGATCGCGTTCAGCCTGTCCGTGTGACTTGCTGGCCAGATCATCGAGAAACGCCACCACCGTATCGGTGGAATCGGCCATCTTGGTAGCCAGCGAATATTCTGCGTAGTTATTGAAACCCAGCAGTTGCGCTTTCTCATGGCGCAGCGCCAGAATCTGTTCCATCACCGTGCTGTTATCCCATTTGTCGGCATCAGGACTCTGATCAGAGGCACGGGTGGCAAAGGCCTGATAATGCTCGCGGCGTAATTCCCGGTTATCGGCATAGGTCATTACCGCCAGGTAAGACGGGAATTGCAGCGTAATCAGCCAGCCTTGCTTGCCTTCGGCTTCGGCAGTCTGCTTGGCTTGTGCTAACGCCGACTCTGGCAGGCCGGCCAGTTGGCTTTGATCGGTAATCAATTTATGCCAAGCATTGGTGGCATCGAGCAGGTTTTCCTCAAACTGACTGGCCAGTTTCGATAATTGCTGGCTAATCTCTTTGTAGCGGGCCTGCTGCTCGGCCGGCAAATCGACACCGGACAAATGAAAATCACGCAAAGCGTTATTGATGATTTTCTGCTGGGCCGGGGAAAGCGCGCTGAATCCGGCACTGTCATGAATAGCCTGATACGCCTGATACAAGGCCCGGTTCTGTCCGGTCTCGGTGGCATATTCGCTAAGCTTCTCCAGACAGGCGTTATAAGCCTCTCGCAGTTGCTCATTATTGACGACGGCATTCATATGGCTGACCGGCGACCAGGCCTTATTCAGCCTGTCTTCGGCAGCGTCGATCGGTTCGATCAGACTCTCCCAGCCATAAGGCGCGCCCTGTTCCAGTTGTCGGGCGATGGTCTGCCGGGCCTCGGCCAGCAATTGCTCGATCGCAGGCTGCACATGTTCGGGCTTAATTTTGGAAAACTGTGGTAACTCGCTGTTTGCTAGTAATGGATTATTCATAGTGTGTTAATCGGTTGTGGCCACGACGGGCAGAATCATTGAGCAGCGGATAACTGGCGCTCGCCATCCAGCAAGGCAATCACTGCCTGAGTATCAGGTCTGACACCACGCCAGAGTGCAAAAGCTTCGGCCGCCTGCTCAACCAGCATCCCCAGACCATCCAGACTCTGGGCTGCAGCGTTTTCCCGTCCCCAGCGCACAAAAGCAGTTGGCTGATTGCCATAAGCCAAGTCATAGCAACAGGCATTGTCAGCCAGCAGCTTAGCGGGCAACGGCGGCAGCTGATCACTCAAACTGGCGGAAGTGGCATTCAGCAGCACATCAAACTGCTGACCGCTCAAACTGTCGAAACCTGAGGCTTGCAGTTTACCGTGTCCGGCAAAGTCCGCTACCAGTGCTTCGGCCTTGCTGACAGTGCGATTGGCAATCACGATGCTGTCGGGCTTGCAGTCCAGCAATGGCAGAATCACGCCACGACTGGCACCACCGGCCCCCAGAATCAGAATCCGCTTGCCGGTCAGATTTACCCGGTGATTACGCAGCAGATCATTGACCAGCCCCATACCATCGGTGTTATCGCCCAGTAACGAACCATCCGGCTGCAATGCCAGCGTGTTGACGGCTTTGGCCAGTCTAGCCCGCTCGCTAAGCCGGTGCGGCGCCTGCGACACGGTCTGCCAGGCCAGTTCTTTGAGCGGTACGGTACAATTCAGGCCTTTGCCGCCTTCAGCGAGAAAAGCGCGCAGTGCCTGATTGAAATCTTCGGCAGGCACCCGTTGTGCCCGATAATGCAAATCTTGCCGGGTTTGTTCGGCAAACAGGGCATGAATCCGCGGTGATTTGCTATGGTTGATCGGATCGCCAAAAACGGCGTACAAGTCAGTCATCGATAAGCTCTCTTGTGTAACCAGATTTCCCAGGCAATCGTCCCGATGACAATCGCAACCGCCAGCAGCGAAGCCGCCCACATGAATTGTTCCAGATAAGCAATCAGTAAGGCACAAATTCCCAGAAACAACCCGACCAGACTGAGCTGCCAGCCAACCCGAATCCCATCGAGCATGGTGGCCAAAGACAGGATCAGCAGCACCACCAGACTGGCGCTATTTTCATCGAGTCGCCCCGATTGCTGCAGTAAAAATGCGCCGCCAACCACCAGCAAGGTCACCAACCAGTGCAAAGTTTGCTCTTTAACCAGCGCCAGAAAATCCAGCTCGGTTTTTTTGGATTGAATCCAGCTGATAATCACCGCCAGCACCGCAAATGCCAGCACCATCCCCAGCCAGTAACCATAACCGTCATGTGGCGAAAAATCGGTAATCCCGATACCGAGCAACGACAAACCGAGTAACAGAATGAATAGCGCCTCTTCGAGCTGGAATCGGCGCCGATGCTTGACTAATGCTTGATCCTGATCCTGCATATTGAAATCCTCTGCTGGTTAAGACTTTAGCCATTGCGCAGCCGATTTGGCGAAATAGGTCAGGATGGCATCACAACCGGCACGTTTAAACGCCAGTAAGGATTCCATCACGACCGCCTCTTCATTCAACCAGCCGTTGATCGCAGCTGCCTTGAGCATGGCGTATTCGCCACTGACCTGATAAGCAAAGGTGGGCACCCCGAACTCATCTTTGGCCCTGCGAATAATGTCCAGATAAGGCATGCCCGGTTTGACCATGATCATATCCGCACCTTCCTGCAAATCGAGTGCAATCTCGCGCAGCGCTTCATCAGAGTTGGCCGGGTCCATCTGATAACTGTATTTATTTCCACCCCCCAGATTACCGGCTGACCCGACCGCATCGCGAAACGGCCCGTAGAAACTGGAGGCATATTTGGCCGAGTAGGCCAGAATCCGGGTATTGCGCTGATTTTGCTGTTCCAGTGCCGCGCGAATCGCGCCGATCCGGCCATCCATCATGTCAGAAGGTGCCACAATATCGGCACCGGCTTCTGCGTGTGATAACGCCTGTTTGCATAACACTGCGACTGTTTCGTCGTTGATCACATAGCCTTGCTGATCCAGCAGACCATCCTGGCCATGAACGGTAAACGGATCGAGTGCTACATCGGTAATCACCCCCAGCTCAGGAAAATGACGTTTCAAGGCTCTGACCGCTCGCTGCGCCAGGCCATCAGGGTTATAGGCTTCTTCGGCCAATAAGGACTTACCCGCCGGATCAATCACCGGAAACAGAGCAACCGCCGGCACGCCCAGATTCAGCAGGGTTTCGGCTTCTTTAAGCAACAAATCCACAGACAAACGGCTGACACCGGGCATGGAAGCCACCGCCTGCTGCTGATTGCTGCCTTCAATAACGAACAAGGGACAAATCAAATCATCGGCTGACAAATGATTTTCACGCATCAAACGTCGGGAAAAATCCTGATAACGCATACGGCGCATGCGATTGAAGGGGAACTGACTATTTTTCATGGTGTTTTTTCTGAGTAAAAAGTTGAAATCAGCAATGACGAAATCCTGCAAAAACAAATTATCGTGGCACAATGCGCGGCTAAAAGATTTGGTTATTCTACGGGACCGCAGCGCAATTTAGAGCATTGATCAAAAAACCTGGCTCAAGCTGGCTATGTTTTTTTAGCTGCCACAAGTACAGTGATGCGCTTTCGAATGAGTCGCTTACATTTCGTAGGCAACTGAATCTTTGTTATGATTTGAACCGACTTGTCATTATTATTATAAAAAATCCAACCTATCATTATGAATAAAAAGAAAATTGTCGTTTTTGCACTTTGTCTGGCTGTGCTTCTGGCTGTTCAAATCAAATTTGTTCAACCCTTGTTGCTGAATATCGCGGCATCAGACCTGTTTTTGGTTGAAAGCAAAGATGAGGCCAACGCCATGCCTATCAGCAATGATATGACCGCAATGGCTTACGCGCATTGCAACAACTACATCAAGAACGAATTAGGCGAAGATAAATCGGTATCTTTCACCGGACAGGCTACCAATGCCTGGAGTCTGGGCAACTACGAATATATCGTTAATGCCGATGCTGAAATTTCCGGTAAAGATGCTCCGGGGGAAATTCATCACTACGTCTGCCGTATCCAGTACAACGAAGGTGATGATGTATCCGGCGCCGCCAACTTCGACAACTGGAGCGTGGTCGGCATGACAGGCATCGAATAAATCAGCCGGCAATCAGCTTACCGGTGGCTGCAGCGTTTTCAGGCAGCCGCCCGAAATCAGCGGGTAATCCAGCCAAGATTACCCGCTGACCTTTCAGAATAACTTCGAATTCCTGCTGTTACGAAATACCAGCGGTTTTTCTTCAGCTGCCAATGCAGCATCGCGCGCCGAAGCAATCACCGCATCGATTTTCCCCCGCTCAGCTGATTTGCTGCACACAGGATCAGTGCTGGCTGCATCACCGTTAAACAGAAACGCCTGACAACGACAGCCGCCAAAATCCTTGTGTTTTTCATCGCAGCTGCGACAAGGTTCCTGCATCCATTCGGTGCCACGAAAGAAATTGAACGCTTTGGATTCATGCCAGATTTGCTGCACACTGAAATCTTTGACGTTCGGACAGTCCAGACCCGGTAACTCGCGTGCCGAATGACAGGGCAGAGCCGTACCATCAGGGGCGATAGTCAAAAACGTAGTCCCCCAGCCGTTCATACAGGCTTTAGGCCGGTCTTCATAATAATCCGGCACCACATAATAAATTTTCATCCTGCCGGCGACTTTTTCCTTGAAGGCCTGAGCGATTTGCTCGGCTTCGGCAAATTGCTCACGGGTCGGCAATAGCGCATCCCGATTGATATGCGCCCAGCCGTAATACTGCGTATTGGCCAACTCCAGATAATCAGCGCCCAAGCTGTCTGCCATCGCCAGAATATCAGCCATCTGATGAATGTTCTGGCGATGAATCACTACGCACAGCACCATGGGATAACCGTGCTTTTTGACCCATTGCGCGACCTGCTGCTTATGCGCATAACTTTCGGTGCCGGCCAGATGGTCGCTCAGCGCCTGAGAACTGGCTTGGATACTAACCTGAATATGATCCAGCCCGGCCTGTTTCAGCTCGATGATTTTCTGTTCACTCAAGCCATAACCGGATGTGATCAGATTCGAGTAATAGCCCAGCTCACGCGCATAAGCAACCAATTCAATCAGATCAGGCCGCGTCAACGGCTCGCCACCGGAAAATCCCAATTGCACAGCACCCATTTTCCGCGCTTCGGCCAAGACCCGTTTCCATTCATCAGTCGTGAGTTCCTGGGGGTATTTGGCGTAATCGAGCGGATTGGAACAATAGGGACATTGCAGCGGGCATTTATAGCTCAACTCCGCCAACAGCCAGCGTGGCGGGGTGATATTAAGCGTATTGGATCCAGCCATTTTGCAGCGCAACCGTCAGAAAATTACTAATGTCAGTGGTCAGACCTGAGGTTGCAAATTTTGCTTCCAGCTCAGCCACCAGCTCGGGCAGCGTGTGATTGCCATCACACAGTTTAAGAATTTCCGCCGAACTCTGGTTGAGCTCCACCATGCCTTCAGGATAGAGAATCACATATTTTTGCTGTGCTTCTTCCCATTGCAGCCGGTGTAAGGGGGAAAACTTCAGTTTTTGCTCGGAATTAATCATGATTCGATATTAAAGTACGGCGGCATATTGGCGACATAAGCCAGATACATGGCATCGGCCATGGTCCATAAAACATCCAGTTTAAATTTCAGAATATCCAGCATCCGTTCCTGTTGCTCACGGGTTTTGTACCAATCCAACGTCAGCTCCAGACCATGCTCGACATCACGGCGCGCTTCGGTAAGACGTTTGCGGAAATAGGCATAACCTTCCGGCTCGACCCAGGGATAAACATCCGGCCAGTTATCCAGCCGTTGCTGATGAATCTTGGGCGCAAACAGTTCGGTCAGTGAGGAGCTGGCAGCCTCATGCCATTCGGCGCGACGGGCAAAATTGACATAGGCATCGACCGCAAAACGCACACCGGGCAACACATGCTTTAACGAGGTCAGATCTTCGCGGCTCAGACCGACAGCGATACCCAGCTGAATCCAGGCTTCGATACCACCGGTATCACCGGGATGGCCGTCATGATCGAGAATCCGCTGTACCCATTTGGCACGGGTTTCCCGATCCGGGCAGTTAGCCATGATGTTGGCATCTTTGATCGGAATCATCACCTGATAATAAAAACGGTTCGCCACCCAGCCTTGTAACTGCTGCTGAGTCAGCTTGCCTTCGTTCATCAGGACATGCATGGGATGATGAATATGGTAGTACTTCTCCATCCCGCGCAATTTGGCTTCGAACTCCTCACGAGTCCAGGGTTTATTGTCACAACAGCTCATGGCGTTACCTTATAAGTCGATTTCCAAACCATCATAAGCCACTTCGATGCCTGCAGCATCCAGGGTCTTACGTTCCGGCGAATCTTCATCCAGAATCGGATTGGTGTTGTTGATATGAATCAGAATCTTGCGGGCCTTGGCTACCCCATTCAGCACTTCGATCATCCCGCCCGGCCCCGATTGCGGCAAGTGGCCGATTTCACGGGCATGCTTATGACTGATACCTTGCTGCACCATTTCATCATCAGTCCAGAAGGTACCATCGACCATCAAACAGTCTACCCGTTGCATTGCCGCCATCACATGCGGCTCGATTTCACCCAGTCCCGGCGAATAATACAAAGACTTACCGGTGGAAATCTGCTCAATAATCACCCCGATATTGTCACCTTCATGCGGATCATGCCGATGTGGTGAATAGGGCGGTGCCTTGCTTTTCAGTGCATGGGCATAAATGCGGATATCGTCGATACCCGGAATCGTAAATGGTGTTTCATCACAGGCAATCGGATGATGATTGACGGTGCAATAGTCTTTCAGCATGGTAAACAAGGGAAAACCGGTGGTTAAATCCTGTCTAACCATTTCGGTACAGTAAACCTCCAGAGGCTTGCCTTCGCGCAACATCAGCATGCCAGTGGTATGGTCGATCTGACTGTCAATTAACAGGATGGCGCGGATCCCGGTGTCCCGTATACCTTCTTTAGGCTGAATCGCCGGAAACGCTTCCAGCTGGGCGCGAATATCGGGAGAGGTGTTGAATAACAGCCAGTTGCGATTGTCGGTACTGATCGCAATCGAGGACTGCGTCCGGGCTTTGCCATTCAGCTGGCCCTGCCTTAACCGGCGGCAATTATCACAATTACAGTTCCACTGCGGAAAACCTCCGCCCGCGCCGGCACCAAGTACTCTGATCTTCATAAGCTAAAAGGGTTTAATAAAAGAGCGCCGAATGATACGGGAATAAAAAACCTCAGGCAAAAAAAAAGGGGCACTTTTAATGCCCCTTTTTCAGCTTACACCGTAAAAATTAACGGTTGTAAATGTACATGGTGACTTCAAAGCCAAAACGCATGTCATTGTATGCAGGTGTTTCCCATTTCATTTTTTTACCCTCCAGAGGTTTTTGTTGTAGCTTATTTGATCAAAAAAAGCATCCGGGAGTATACGATGAAGTTTTTTTTTGTGCAACACAGCGATTACAGCATTCAGCGCGGTTTTTAGCATGTTCGCCTTAGCTCATTTATACTGTCGCCTTTGCAAATCCCTCTCTACACAGGTTTCCTTGGCATGAAAACATATCTAGTCGGCGGCGCCGTGCGTGATCGCTTACTGGGTTACCCGGTAAAAGAACGTGACTGGCTGGTAGTCGGCGCCAGCGTCGAAACCCTGCTCGCCCAGGGCTTCCGGCCGGTAGGCAAAGATTTTCCGGTTTTCCTGCATCCCGACAGCCATGAAGAATACGCCCTGGCCCGTACCGAACGTAAAACCGCTCCCGGCTACAAAGGTTTCGTGTTTCACACCGCTGCCGATGTTACCCTGGAACAGGACTTGCAACGCCGCGATCTGACCATCAACGCCATCGCCGAAACTAGTGACGGCCAACTGATCGATCCTTACAACGGCCAGCACGATCTGAAGCGGCGCCTGCTACGGCATGTGTCACCAGCATTCAGCGAAGACCCGGTACGGATTCTGCGGGTTGCCCGCTTTGCTGCCCGTTTTGCCCATCTGGGTTTTAGCGTTGCCGATGAAACACTCGCCCTGATGCGGCAAATGGTTGCTAACGGTGAAGCACAGCATCTGGTTGCCGAACGGGTCTGGGCTGAACTGCAAAAAGCCCTTGGCGAAACCACGCCGGCTGCCTTTTTTGAAGTGCTCCGCGACTGCAGCGCCCTGCAAGTGATTTTTCCAGAAATCGATGCCTTGTTCGGCGTACCGCAACCGGCGCAATACCACCCGGAAATCGATACCGGCATTCATGCCCTGATGGTACTGGAACAGGCCAGCCGGCTTTCAAGTCAACCCGAAGTCAGGCTGGCGGCGCTGTTACATGATCTGGGCAAAGCCGTGACGCCCAGCCAGTTCTGGCCCAGTCATCACGGCCATGAACAAAAAGGCCTGAAACCACTGGAAAACTTCTGCCAGCGCCTCAGGGTACCGAAAACCTACAAAACACTGGCCCGAGATGTAATGCAGTATCACACTCACTGCCACCGGGTAAGGGAACTGCGCGCCGACACCCTGGCCGACTTATTGCATAATATCGGCGCTTTCAGGGCAGCCAATCAGCTGGAAGGCTTTTTGATCGCCTGTGAAGCCGATGCCAGAGGCCGGACCGGCTTTGAAAACCGCGATTACCCGCAAGCCGACTTTATCAGAGCCGTCATGACACAACTGAACCAACTCGATACCCGCGCCATTCTAAACAGCAAGCTGCAAGGCGCCGAGATCGGCACCGCCATCCGCCGTCTGCGTATCGACTGCATCAGCCAATTTAAACACCAGTTATCCTAATGTCGCCCAACCATCCTGTTTTGATCAGCGCCGGGCTGCTAGTGTGCAGCAATGTTTTCATGACTTTTGCCTGGTACGCCCATCTCAAGGAGCTGAATAACAAACCCTGGTTACTGGCAGCACTCGTCAGCTGGGGCATCGCGCTGTTTGAATATCTGCTGCAAGTCCCCGCCAACCGGATTGGCTACACCAGCCTCAGTGTCGGCCAGCTAAAAATCATGCAAGAAGTGATCGCCCTCAGCGTCTTTGTACCGTTCTCGGTCTATTACCTGAAAGAACCGCTTAAACTCGATTATCTATGGGCCGGCCTGTGTCTACTGGGCGCGGTATTTTTTATTTTCAGAGCCAAATTTAACTAAGTATGGCTTACTCACTCTCAGGAACCGCCGATGCTTAGTTATCGCCATGGCTTTCATGCCGGCAATTTTGCCGACGTTTTAAAACACAGCCTGCTGACGCTGACCATTAACAGCCTCAAGCAAAAAGACAAACCGTTTGTCTATATCGACACTCACGCCGGCGCCGGTAAATATGCGCTGCACTCGGAATTTGCCCAGAAAACCGGCGAATACCAGCAGGGTATTGGCCGGCTCTGGCAAGCGGATCAGATACCGGAAGTGGCCCGTGATTATCTAGCGGCGGTACGGGCCGAAAACACCGGCAATCAGCTGTTACGTTACCCGGGTTCCCCGCAACTGGTCAGACGCCTGGTACGTTCGCAGGACCGGTTGCAACTGTCGGAACTGCACAGCAGCGACTACGAAGCCCTGCAACAACTGTTCGCCGGCGATAAACAAGTCAGTGTCATCAAAGAAGACGGCCTGCACATGCTGGAGAAAAAACTGCCGCCGATTCAGCGTCGCGGACTGGTACTGATCGACCCCAGTTACGAAGTCAAATCCGACTACAGCAAGATCGTCACCACCATGACCACGGCTCATCGCCGTTTCGCCACCGGCATCTATGCGCTGTGGTATCCAGTTATCGACCGCCAGACTACAGAAAACATGCTGCAAAAACTGGCAGCAACCGGCATCAGCAAACAACTGCGGATCGAACACAACATCAGCAGCGACAGTGCTGTGCGTGGCATGACAGGTTCTGGTATGCTGTTTATCAACCCGCCCTGGCAATTGATCGAACAAGCGCAAGTTTTATTGCCTTGGCTGAACCAGCAACTTGCCAATAATCAGGGGCAATGGCAAATTGTCTGGCAAGTGCCGGAGTAGGTTAGGCTAAGGACTTCATCCACCATGAGCATCATTGCAAAGAAAAATCTCGATTTATTCATCGTTGCTTTTCTCATTTTGTCGCTGATTTTGTATGACGTGACGTTTGAAATTGTCACCGAGATACTGCACATCCTGTTTGAAATCCTGCACAACATGTTCGAATGGGTGGAACTGGGCATCGAACACGGTGTCGAGCATCTGTTTCACACCGACCGCCACGGCAGCCAGATCATCACTTTTTATACCCTGATGCTGTTAATCGGCTTATTGGCTTACAAGCTCAAATTCCTAGTGGTTAACGCCTATCAATGCATCAGACAGCTGGCGCGCGATGCCTGGATCAGGCGTAAAACCCAAACCCGGCAATTCTGGCAATCACAAAACCTGCTGCATCGCGCCGGCATTGTTGTTGCTGCAGTGGTCGTGTTGTATCTGGCCTCCTTTTTCGTCATATAACTTCTTAAGTTTTCAAGCTCATGCCCCTACTCACACAAGTCAAACAACATATTCTGGGCAATAACGGCCTGCAGACAGAAGACATAGACCGGATTATGGCGACACTGCTCAGCGTGCCGGTCGATGCTGCCGATATTTATTTTCAGTCCAGTCATTTCGAATCCTGGTCACTCGAAGGCGGCATCGTCAAAGATGGCAGTCATTCGATTGAACACGGCGCTGGCGTCCGGGTAGTCAGTGGCGATAAAACCGGCTTTGCCTATAGCGACCGGCTGGAATTACCGATTTTGCTGGAAGCGGCCAATAACGTTAAGGCGATTGTCAAACATGGCCAGCAGCGTCAGCACAAAATGCCCGGCTCCCAAGCCTGGCCCCAGCTTTACCCGACCATCAATCCGCTGAAATCACTGGCTGATCAGGAAAAAATCGATTTGCTGCATCGGGTCGATCAAGCTACCCGGCAGCTGGACAGCCGTATCGAAGAAGTCATGATCAGTCTGGTTTCAGCTTATGACCATGTGTTGATCGCCAATCAGGACGGTGCGCTGGTTGCTGATATCCGACCTCTGGTCCGCATGAACGTCAGCGTCATCATGCAGGAAAACGGCCGCCGCGAACAAGGCAGCATGGGCGGTGGCTCACGCAGCGATTACCGTTATTTCCTGGAAGACGATCGCGCCTTTGCCTATGGCCGTGAAGCAGTCCGTCAGGCTCAGGTCAATCTGCACGCTCAGGAAGCACCGGCCGGCAACATGACCGTGGTACTCGGCCCCGGCTGGCCCGGCATTTTATTGCACGAAGCCATCGGCCACGGTCTGGAAGGCGATTTCAACCGTAAAGGCACCTCTGCATTCAGCGGCCGGGTCGGTGAACGGGTGGCTTCGGATTTATGTACCGTGGTCGATGACGGCACCTTACCGGGACGCCGCGGCTCACTCAGCGTCGACGACGAAGGCACGCCGACACAAAACACGGTGCTGATCGAAAAAGGCATCCTCAAAGGTTATATGCAGGACAAACTCAATGCCCGCCTGATGGGAGTCGCACCTACCGGCAACGGTCGCCGCGAATCCTATGCGCATTTGCCGATGCCGCGCATGACCAACACCTACATGCTGCCCGGCAACAGTGATCCGCAGGAAATTATTGCTTCGGTACAGAAAGGCCTTTACGCCGCCAATTTCGGCGGTGGTCAGGTAGACATTACCTCCGGCAAATTTGTGTTTTCGGCCAGCGAAGCGTATCTGATCGAAAACGGCAAAATCACCCGCCCGGTCAAAGGCGCCACCCTGATAGGCAACGGCCCTGATGTTTTGACCAAAGTATCGATGGTCGGTAATGACATGCAGCTGGACAGCGGCGTTGGCACCTGCGGCAAAGATGGCCAGAGCGTGCCGGTCGGTGTCGGTCAGCCCACCCTGAAAATCGACGGACTGACCGTCGGCGGCACCCATGTCTAAACCTCAGCTTACTGCTGATTACCCAGCCATTACGACTAATTAACCTGAGAACTCACTGTGCAAAACCAAGCCGAAATTGATCGTTTGAAAACTGTCGTCCAGCAAATCCTCGATGAAGCCAAACAGCAGGGCGCCAGCGCCGCTGAAGCGGGTTTTAGTGTTGATAACGGCCTGAGCGTCGCCGCCAGACTGGGTGAAGTAGAAACGGTTGAATTTCACTGTGACCAAGGCATTGCCGTGACGGTTTATTTTGGCCAGCAGAAAGGTTCGGCCAGCACTAACGATGTTTCACCGGAGTCGCTACAAGAAACCGTCGCCGCAGCCTGCAGCATCGCCCGTTACGCCAGCCCCGATCAGTACGCCGGTCTGCCCGAAGCAGCGCAGCTGGCCACTGTATTTCCCGATCTCGATCTGAATCATCCCTGGGCCATCAATGCCGAACAGGCAATTGATCTGGCGATTGAATGTGAAGACATCGCCCGCCATTACGACCCGGCAATCAGCAATTCCGAAGGCGCTTCGGTCAACAGCCATCAAGGCACCCGCGTGTTTGGCAATTCACTGGGTTTTCTGCAAGGTTACCAGTCCAGCCGTCATTCGATCAGCTGTTCGGTTCTGGCCGGCAGCGGCGACTCTATGCAGCGCGACTACTGGTACAGCGTGGCCCGCAATCCCGACCTGCTTGAATCGGTGCGCCATATCGGTGAAAAAACCGCTCAGCGTACCCTGGCACGCCTCAATGCCCGCAGCCTGACGACTCGCCAGTGTCCGGTTCTGTTTGCGCCGGAAATGGCCTCCGGCCTGATCGGTGCGCTGATCGGCGCCATCAGCGGCGGCAGTCTGTACCGTAAGGCCTCGTTCATGCTCGACAAACTCGACAGCCAAATCCTGCCTGATTTCGTGCGCATTCATGAACAGCCGCTACTAAAAGGCGCCCTGGGCAGCGCTAGTTACGATGCCGAAGGCGTTGCCACTCAGACTCGCGACATCGTCAGTAATGGCATTCTGCGCGGCTATGTCCTCAGCACTTATTCGGCTCGCAAGCTGGGCATGCAGACCACCGGCAATGCTGGTGGCGTGCACAATCTGACCGTCGACAGCGGTGATCTCGATTTCGCCGGGATGCTGAAACTGATGAATACTGGCCTGCTGGTTACTGAACTGATGGGACAGGGCGTCAATCGAGTCACCGGCGACTACTCGCGCGGCGCCTCGGGATTCTGGGTGGAAAACGGCGTGATTCAGTATCCGGTTGAAGAAATCACCATCGCCGGCAACCTGACCACCATGCTGCGCAATCTGGTCGCCATCGGCAACGACGTCGATCTGCGCGGCAACATCCGCTGCGGCTCGATTCTGATCGAAAAAATGGCGATTGCCGGGCAATGACAGCTTAACTCAGCGGGCCTAAGCTAAACCAGTCTAAGGACTCCGGCAATCCCTGCCGGGATGACGGCTTCCATTAAAGCCGTCATTACCAACGCAGTAAAGCAATCCAGCAAAAGCCCGCAATCACGCCAAAACCCCAGCCGCACCATAGCCTCAACCAGATTCCCCCTATGCCGCGCCGAGCAGCCGGGTCTGAGACCGGAACTTGCCCGAACGGGCAGCGGCAGGGATGCCGCTGGCGGGCAGAGGGTCAGGAAGACCCTTCTGCCCGCCCCGGGCTTAGGCCTGG
>CAIUWU010000077.1 GCA_903902945.1 uncultured Pseudomonadota bacterium | reverse complement strand
CCATGTCGATAAACCCACCTGGATCATGGTCGATGTGCAATTTGTCAGAAAACTGCGCCGCACCATTACCCTGAAACAACTGAAACTGCAAACCGCACTGGCCGAACTGGCCTTGCTGCGTCGCGGTAACCGGCTGTCCATCATGCCGGTCACCGCCGAACAATGGGCGTTTATTTTGAGTCTGGAATAAGCTCCGCTTGCTGTGGCGGCCAGAGGTTTCTGGAAACGCTACGAATATGCACATCGCGCTGCGGATAAGGGATCTCGATATGATGTTCCTGTAATGCGGCGTAGATGTTTTTATGCAGACTGTGAATCACCAACGGCCGGTCGGTCAGATCACGCACGAACACCTGAATATCAAAATGCAGTGAACTGTCACCAAAGCCATTGAATACCACATTCGGCTGGGGATCTTTCAATACCAGTTCGGTGTTTTTAATCACATCCAGAAACAGTTGTTCCACTACCGCAATCTCACTGCCATAAGCCACGCTGATCGGTACCACAATCCGGGTTACGGTGTCTGATAACGTCCAGTTGATCAGCTGATCGGTAATGAATACCTTATTAGGCACCACCAGCTCTTTGCGATCCCAGTCGACAATATGCGTTGCCCGCATCTGAATCCGGCTGACCCGACCGGTGACATGACCAACGGTTACTGTATCCCCTACCCGAATTGGACGCTCAAACAGCAGAATGATACCGGACACCATATTGGCAAAAATTTCCTGCAAGCCAAACCCCAGGCCCACACCCAAAGCTGCCACCAGCCATTGCACTTGCGACCAGCTACCACCCAGTTCATTGGCAATTGCCAGGAAAGCAATGCTGACTAGCACATAACGCACCAGCTGAATCAGCGCATAACGACTACCGGCCGTCATTGCAAAACGCTGGGTCAGCAACAGATCCACCAGCACCGGAAAGTTACTGGCAAAAATAAAAGTTACTACCGCATAAGCCAGACACAACAGCAAATTGGTCAGGGTAATTGGTTGTAGGCTTTCCTTGCCGTCGACCAGCTGGGTATGCTGCCAAAGCTCTACCCGATCAAAAATGGAAAACGCCGGCAAAATATCACGCCAGATAATCCAGCAACCGAACAAAACCGTAATCGTCACCAGCGTGGTCAGCAACTTATGACCTTGCTGGCTGATTTTAGAAATATCAATCAGCGATTCTTCGCTGAGAAAACCGCTTTCGCCATGCAGCTGGCCAAGTTGATGATGTTTCTGCCGGGCATGCTGAATTGCCAGTTTGCGACGAGTAATCGCCAACCAGCGTAAAGCCAGTGATTGAAATAAAGCGGTCAGAAAAACCAGCCGCAAAGTGACAATCAGTTTTTGCTGCAACTCCAGCGCACTCTGATAATAACCGGCTACCGCAAAACCAATGATCACCAGCGGTAATAACAAAGCCACCCCATACCAGACAAACCGGAAACGGCTGATCCAACCATCAGAATGCTGATAGTAAAGTTTGCCAATACCGGAATGCGGATGAGTCAGGCGATGAAACATATAAGCAATCACCAGCATCAACAAAATCAACGCCGTTCTGCCCAGAGCATAACTATGTTCCGAGAACAAATCGCTGCCGGTCATGGCGGTAATAAAAATGCAAGGCACCAGTAAAAACCGGGTCCATTGCAACTGCGCATAGATCAGATTGGCAGTGCGTGGCTGCCAGTGTAATAACACTTCTGCCACACCTTCAGGCTTGAACAGACGGTGAAAAAACTGAATCACGACCAGTGAAATCGCGGCAGCCAGTAAACCTTCGGCCATTGAACGACTGAAACTGTCAATTCCCTGATCGACAAATAACACGGTTGCAAACCAGACCATCATCAACGGCAGTGATAACGATAACAGCAGCACATGCAACAACCCCTGCAAGGTCGGCACAATACTGCTACCAGTACTGTCACTGCGGTTTCTGGCCAGAATTTCATGCAAACGCTGCCTGAGATCATTTTTAAACCGCCAGTGCAAGGCAATGATAGCGCCGCCTAGCAGGATCAGAAACGGCATCAGCTTGATACTCTGGGTAAAACTGTCGACTACCTGCAACCAGTTAGCCGGCGTCAAAAACCATAACAACGAATTAAAAATGTCTTTTAAATAATCTTTATTGATAACCGGGGCGCTCGGTACCCATAACAGCCTCTGATCCAGATAAGCACTGAATTTATCAGCGGCATTCAATAATTGTCCGAGACTGAAATCCACGTCGCCCAGCACTCGGGCATATTCGGCATATACGGTAGACAAACGGGCAACCAGTTCTTTCTGGTCATTCAGCAACAGACGCAATTCGGTACGAATCTGCAACTTTTCCATTTCCGGCATATCAGCCGGTAACTGCTGCGTAATCAGCGTATTCAGGGCCAGACCGACATCCGACAGATTTTTGCGCAGCTCGTCGAGTTTGAAGGTTTCCAGACTGGCCTGGGCAATCTGATTTTGTATCTGTTCACTAAACTGACTGAACTGTTTCCGCTGCGGCAAATTGCGTCGTTGTTCCCGTAACAGATTCCCCAGCGCCGGGCTTAATCCGGCCAGGGTGATTTTTTGTTCGGCACTTTGAAAATCTTTTTCCAGTTGTTTATAGCGATTATCGATGTCATTTTTTTGCTGCAGGTACTGCTCCATGCTTTTATTGACATCTTGCAAACTGCGGTTGAATTGCATGTTCTGGCGGGTCGCCGCCTGAATCAGCGGATGTTTACCTTCTGCGGCTTTTTCGGCTTGCAATAACGCAGCCTGTTCCTTGTCGATTTCCTGCTGACGCCGTTCCAGCAGCGAGCTGTCCAGATCGGCAATCAGCTGACTCTGATACTCACGCTGCAAATTAAGCAAATGAATCCGGTCTTTCTGGGTCTGCAAACGCACAGGATCGCTGATACTTTCGCGTTCCAGCGTTTTCAGGGTGGCATTCAATACGCGAATCCGGGTTTCCAGCTGGATCTGCCGCGCTTCTTTTTCAGTCAGGTTTTCACCGGTTTTGCTGGCTAAAGCCTGTTGCTCCTGTTGCTTGTTTTTGATTTCAGCAATCTTTTCGCGTATCAGCTGCGGACGATTGATTTGTTCGCTGATCTGACTTTCAACCCGGCTGATTTCGGCATCGAAATCACTAAGCTTGGTTTTTTCGATGATTAGGCGCTGCTCCAGCTCATCGGTGGGATAAAGGGCAAACTTTTCCGGCTTGCGATTTTTCAGATTATTCTCGGCTTCGGCAATTTGTCTCGCCAGCTGCTTGGCTTCCAGCGGCACCGAGGTCATGGCCTGTTTAAATGACTCGGCCTGGGATTCCTGGGCTTGCAGTTCGTTGAGATTATCTTCGCTCTCGTAATAGGCTGAGAGAATGCGGTTTTTTAAATCTTCCGACAGATTCTGCTTGTCTTTAACAGCCTGAATCCGCTGCTGGATATCAGCCAAACTGTATACTTTGACAGTTTGCCGCACCGAGGCGGCGAACAGCGGACTAACGGCTACCAACATCAACAACAGGATACTCAGCCTGCATAATCTGCGATTATTGCATGTCATATCGTTCAAAAAACGGCTCCACAATCTAAGCAAAAAGGATTCCAAGCATGACTGAAACAGAAGGTGTCATCAAATATCACCTGAATCATCGTAATCAGGCTTTGAGCGCAGATTGCAATCTTAAGCTCATCGAAGCCTGGCGCACGCTATTGTATAAACTGGAATTAATCGGCCAAGATAAAAATAAATATGACGGCCTGGGCTACGGCAATATCAGCCAGCGGGCCGCTCTAAACAGCAATCAATTCATTATCACCGGGACTCAGACAGGTCATCTGGCGCATTTATCGACCGCTGATTATGCATTAATTACCGCAACATCACTGGCCGAGAATCAGATTAGTTCGCAGGGTTTAAGTCAGCCGTCATCGGAAGCACTGACCCATGCCAGTGTTTATCGAGCCAGGCCGGCGGTACAGGCGGTGATTCATGTTCATTGCCCGGCTATCTGGCAACAGACCGACACACTGCAACTATCTTATACAGCGGCCGAGATCCGGTATGGCAGCGTGGCAATGGCCTGCGCCGTGCAACAATTGGTACAAAAACAGCCTGACCACTGTCAGCTATTCAGTATGCTCGGTCATCAGGACGGTATCGTCAGTTACGGTGAATCCTTAGCTGCAGCCGGATCAATTCTGATCGAAACACTGGCCAAGGCAATCAGCTTGGCATCTTCCGATTGATCACGGTTAAAATGCCGGCCTTAAACTTCAGAGGAAGCCTCATGCCCAAAATCATTATTTACACTGGCCGCTTATGTCCTTACTGCACCATGGCTAAACGCCTGCTGGAGCGCAAAGGTGCCGAATACCAGGAAATCGATATTGATTCAAAACCCGGATTGCGTGCAGAAATCATGCAAACCACCGGCCGCCGCACGGTACCGCAGATTTTTATCGGCGAGCGCCATATCGGTGGCTTTGATGATTTATATGCGCTGGATCAGCAGCTACAGTTAGATCCGTTGCTGGCCGACTGATTACAACAAGTGCCTGATGGTTTCACGCTCGTCCTGCAGCTCGGTTTGATTGCGCCTCAAAAAGGCGGCGCTGAAATCATCAATGTCCAGTCCTTGAACGATTTCCGGCTGCCCCTGTCTGATCCTTACCGGAAACGAATACACCAGGCCCTCAGCAATACCATAACTACCATCGGATGCCACGGCCATGCTGACCCAGTCATCGTCAGCAGTCCCCTGAATCCAGGTTTGCATATGTACTAAAGCCGCATTCGCCGCAGAAGCGGCACTGGACTGACCGCGAATTTTAATGATTTCAGTACCTCGGTACTGAACCGTAGGAATGAATTCATCAACAATCCAGGGCTGATCGACTAACGATAGCGCCGCAATGCCGTTAACCGTTGCATTGCGCAAATCGGGATATTGGGCGCAGGAATGATTGCCCCAGATACTGATACGACGGATTTGGCGACTGACGACACCACAGCGTTGCGCCAACTGACTGACAGCGCGGGTGTGATCCAGCATGGTCATGGCAGTAAAACAACTGGCTGGCAAATCAGGTGCATTGTTAATCGCAATCAGCGCGTTGGTGTTGGATGGATTACCGGTTACCAGCACTTTGACCTGCCGGCTGGCAACTTGATTCAGGGCCCGGCCCTGTACGGCAAAAATCTCGGCATTCTGTTCCAGTAAATCGCTGCGCAGCATACCCTGGCTACGCGGTTTGGCGCCGATCAAAAAGGCATATTCGACATTTTCAAACGCCACACAAGGATCATCGGTGATGACAATCTGATGCAACAGCGGATAGGCGCAGTCATTTAATTCCATGACGACACCCCGTAAAGTCTGCATCGCGGGAGGAATTTCCAGTAGACGCAAAATGATGGGCTGGTCATGACCTAACAGCTCACCGGCTGCTAGTCGAAAAAGTAATGAGTAATTAATCTGGCCTGCTGCACCAGTGACAGCAATCGGGATGGGCGGTTTCATATCAATTTCAGATCATGACGGGGAGTTGCCTGACAATATGACATATAAGCTACAGGCTCACAATCACAAATTCTTTCGATCCGGTCTGAGGCCGGGCACATACCAGACCGTGACGATGGCCGATATTCTGTATAATGCGCCCCATTCTTCAACCAGACTTTACACTTTGACCCTGCAAAGTTATTGCCTCGCTTCATGAAAAAACTGTTATTTCAATTCGATACCGACCAGCATCCATCCAGCTTTGACACCGTTGTCGCCTATGACGGTGGTGCTGACCATGTGATAGGCCATGCCAATCTCACCCCTGACAACGTCGGCGCACTGGTCGATGGCTGTATTTTTACCCGCGCACCCAAGGACAAAAAGAACACCGCCATTTTCATTGGCGGCAGCAATATGCAGGCCGGCCAACAGTTATTGCAGGCGGTCGAAAAGCACTTTTTCCCCGGCTTTCGGGTTTCGGTGATGCTGGACAGTAACGGCAGTAATACGACCGCAGCCGCAGCGGTGGCTAAGATCATCAGTTCACAGCCACTGCAGGGCCAAAAAGCGGTGATTCTGGCCGGCACCGGCCCGGTAGGACAGCGTGCTGCGGCGATGATGGCGCTGGAAGGTGCTCAGGTGACCATTACTTCTCGCTCACTCGGCAAT
Source organism: uncultured Pseudomonadota bacterium (assembly GCA_903902945.1). Taxonomy (GTDB): domain Bacteria; phylum Pseudomonadota; class Gammaproteobacteria; order Methylococcales; family Methylomonadaceae; genus Methylomonas. The sequence continues at coordinate 8,221 of CAIUWU010000077.1, read as the reverse complement.
GCCGAGCAGGCCTGTGCCGCCATCAAAGATCGTTTTGGGGTAGATATTCAGGCTGTAGCAGCAGCCGATTTTGACAGTCGAGCAACTGCGATTGCCGATGCCAATATCGTGCTGGCTACCGGCGCTGCCGGCGTCGAGTTGCTGAAACCGGAACACTGGCAACACAACCTTAATTTACGGGTACTAGCTGACGCTAATGCCACGCCACCACTCGGTATCGGCGGTACCGAGATGCTGGATAAGGGTGAACTGCGAGCAGGCAAGATTATCTGGGGAGCGCTGGGTTTTGGCGCACTGAAGCTGTCTTTACACCGCGCCTGCATTGCCAGACTGTTCGAAGACAACAAGCAGGTTTTAGATGCCGAAAACATCTTTGCGCTTGCTAAAACCATGGCTTAGCTGATGCAAACTGCGGCGCTGCGCGAAGATGCCCTGCACTGCTTCATGACCGGAATAGCCGCAGCCGATCCTTACCGAATCGTTAAAAATCATCTGCGCTTCGATTCGGCAGGCTTGCATATCGGCCAACACAGCGGCCGGTGGTCACGAATTCATCTTATTGCTTTCGGCAAGGCAGCCTGCCAAATGCTGCAGGGCGCACTGGCAGTTATTCCTAAACACTACCTAGCCAGCCCACCGCTTGCGGTCACCACCGATGACAATCTGGAAACGATTGCTGCCGCAGACAGCTACGCCGCCGGTCATCCGGTACCGGATCAGCGCGGACTTGAGGCCGCTCAGACCGTGATACAGCGCATCAGTCACTGCCAGCCAGGCGATTTATTATTGTTGCTGATTTCCGGTGGCGGCTCTGCCTTACTGCCCTGCCCGGCCCCCGGCATCAGCTTGGCAGACAAAACACAACTGACCGCTTTATTACTGGCCTGCGGCGCCGATATCAACGCCATCAATTGCGTCCGCAAACATTGCTCGCAGATTAAAGGCGGTGGCTTGCTGAGACTGGCAAACGGCGCCGACGTCCATACCCTGGTACTGTCAGATGTCATCAACAATGACCCCAGCAGTATTGCCAGTGGCCCCAGTGTTGCTGATCCGACTACGTTTGCCGATGCCATCGCCATTTTGCAGCACCATGCCATCTGGGAGAAAACCCCGGACAGTATTCGCCAACATCTACAACAAGGTGCAGCCGGACTACAACCGGAAACGCTGAAACCTGACGAGGTCACCGTTGACAGACAGCGCTATACCCTCCTGGCCAGCAATAGCCACAGTCTCGACGCCATAATTGAGCACTGTCAGCAACGCGGTTATCACACCTCTTTATTCAGCCGCGCTTTAACCGGCGATGCTCAGCAAGCGGCGCAGGCTCTGGCCGCTCGTGCCAAATCATTGCTGGACAGTTGCCTTGACAAGCCAACCGCGTTGCTTGCCGGTGGCGAAACCACGGTCACCCTGCCCGAACAGCATGGCCTGGGTGGACGTAATCAGGAAATGGCACTGGCTTTTGCCCTCAGTGCCGAACGGCTGCAATTAACTGCCGACTGGTGTTTTTTAAGCGGCGGCAGTGACGGTCGCGACGGCCCAACCGATGCCGCCGGCGCCATCGTAGACCATCTGTCGCTGCAGCGTATGCGTTCAGCAGGCATAATAGCCGAATCCAGACTCGCTCAGCATGACAGCTATCATGCCTTGCAAGCCTCAAATGACTTATTAATGACAGGCGCAACCGGCACCAATATCGCCGATTTGCAGATTTTGTTATTAGTAGCGAATAATCAGAAAAATCACTAGGAGATCAGTATGTTTAGTCAATCCATGACCATCGAAGGCTTTGATGACGAGTTATTTAGGGCAATCGAGCAAGAAAAGCAGCGCCAGGAAGATCATATCGAACTGATCGCTTCGGAAAACTATGCCAGCCCGCGGGTACTGGAAGCCCAGGGGTCATTACTGACCAATAAATACGCGGAAGGTTATCCGGAAAAACGTTATTACGGCGGTTGTGAATATGTCGATATCGTTGAACAACTGGCGATTGACCGGGCTAAAGCCTTGTTCGGCGCTGACTATGCCAACGTACAACCGCATTCCGGTTCTCAGGCCAATATGGCGGTCTTCATGTCGCTGATTCAGCCCGGCGACACGATTTTGGGTCTGAGTCTGGCCGATGGCGGCCATCTGACCCACGGCGCCAAGCCTAATTTTTCCGGCAAAATCTACAACGCCATCCAATACGGCCTCAATACCAGTACCGGTGAAATCGACTACCAACAAGTCGAAGCGCTGGCCCTGGAACATAAACCCAAACTGATCATTGCCGGCTTTTCGGCTTATTCACGGATCTGGAACTGGCAACGCTTCCGGGAAATCGCCGACCAGGTCGGGGCTTACTTTGTGGTCGATATGGCCCATGTCGCCGGTCTGGTTGCGGCAGGTTTATATCCGAACCCGGTGCCGTATGCCGATGTAGTCACCAGCACAACCCATAAGTCCTTACGCGGCCCTCGCGGTGGTCTGATTTTATGTAAAAGCAATCCGGAACTGGAAAAGAAACTGAATGCCAACATTTTCCCCGGCATTCAGGGTGGTCCTTTGATGCATGTCATCGCCGCCAAAGCGGTTGCCTTTAAAGAAGCGCTGACACCTGAGTTCAAAATCTATCAGCAGCAAGTGGTCAAAAATGCCCAGGCGATGGCTGAAGTGTTTATTCAGCGCGGCTATGATGTGGTGTCGGGTGGCACCGATAATCATCTGATGCTGGTTTCACTGGTGGCCAAAGGCATTACCGGTAAAGCTGCCGATGCTGCACTGGGTAAAGCTCATATCACTGTCAACAAAAACGCAGTGCCTCACGACCCGCAATCGCCTTTCGTTACCAGCGGGATCCGCGTCGGTACCCCGGCACCTACCTCGCGTGGCTTTAAAGAAGATCAGGTTCGGGAAATTGCCCATTTGATGTGCGACGTGATGGACAACATCGAAGACGAAAGCGTGATCGCCGCCACCCGTGACAAAGTAAAACTGCTGTGCGCACGTTTTCCGGTTTACCGCCCAGCCTAAAACCGGTTTGACTGATTTTTATACTATCGTTTGGAAATACACCTCATGTCCGACATTGAAATTGCCCAACAGGCAAAAATGCGCCCAATTATCGATCTGGCAGCCGAGAAGTTTGCTATTCCGGCGGAACACCTGGATCCTTACGGCCACTATAAAGCCAAAATTTCTCTGGAATATGTCAACAGCCTGCATAACAAAACCGATGGCAAATTGATACTGGTGACGGCAATCAGCCCGACACCAGCCGGTGAAGGTAAAACCACCACCACAGTCGGTCTGGGCGATGCTTTAAACCGTCTGGGCAAGAAAACCATCATCTGCCTGCGCGAACCTTCATTAGGACCGTGCTTTGGTGTCAAAGGCGGCGCGGCCGGCGGTGGCTATTCGCAAGTAGTACCGATGGAAGACATCAATCTGCATTTCACCGGTGATTTCCATGCCATCGGCGTGGCGCATAATTTGCTGTCCGCGCTGATCGATAACCATATCAATCACGGCAATGCGCTGGACATCGACCCGCGCCGGATTCAGTGGAAACGGGTTATTGATATGAATGACCGTGCTTTGCGCAAAATCACTATCGGTCAGGGTGGTCCGGCCAATGGTTATTTGCGTGAAGATGGTTTTGATATTGTGGTGGCTTCCGAAGTGATGGCGATTTTGTGCCTGGCCACCAGCCGTGCGGATTTGAAAGCGCGTCTGGGGCGTATCGTGATTGGCTACAAAACCGATAAAGTCACACCGGTATATGCCAGCGATCTGAATGCCCACGGCGCCATGGCGGCACTTCTCAAAGATGCTATCAAGCCTAATCTGGTACAGACTCTGGAAAACAATCTGGCGATCATTCATGGTGGACCGTTCGCTAATATCGCGCATGGCTGCAATACCGTGACTGCCACCAAAACCGCGCTGAAACTGGCCGATTATGCTGTCACCGAAGCCGGCTTCGGCGCCGATCTGGGCGCGGAAAAATTCCTCGACATTAAATGCCGGATGTCAGGCCTAAAACCATCTGCCGTGGTGCTGGTGGCCACGGTGAGAGCCCTGAAATTCCACGGTGGCGTTGCCAAAGATGCCTTGAATGTCGAAAACCTGAGCGCACTGGAAAGCGGCTTTGCCAATCTGGAACGCCATCTGAGTAACATTCAGCATCATTACGGCCTGCCTTGCGTGGTCTGCATCAATCATTTCAGCTTTGATAGCGATGCCGAAATTGCGCTGTTACAACAGAAATGTGAAGCCTTGGGTGCAAAATGCGTGGTCTCTAAACACTGGGCTCATGGCGGCGCCGGTGCGGAAGCGCTGGCAGAAGCGGTACTGGATATCGTCGATCATCGCGAGCCCGGCTTTAATTATGTTTACAACGATGATCTGCCGCTATGGGACAAAATCGAAACGATTGCCACCAAGCTATACGGTGCCGCCAATATCTCGGCCAGCCCCAAGGTTAAAGCAGACATCAAAGCTTTACAGGCCCATTACGGTCATTTCCCGATCTGCATGGCCAAAACCCAGATGTCATTTTCAACCAATCCTAATGCCAAAGGCGCGCCCACTGGTCATAACGTTGAAATCAGTGAAGTCAGGCTTGCCAATGGCGCAGGCTTCATTGTCGCCATCGCCGGCGACATGATGACCATGCCTGGCTTACCTAAAGTACCCGCTGCAGAAAGGATTGATATTAGCGATGATGGCGTAATTAGCGGCCTGTTTTAATCAGCCTGTTTAACTAGCCCATAAAAAAGCCGAACTTAGGTTCGGCTTTTTTGTTTGGCAGTTGATGCCAGTTAACGCTCAGACCATTGCAAATCAGCAAGCTGGATTTAGTGAATCAGACTCAACAAAACCCCTGCTGCAACCGCAGAGCCAATCACACCAGCGACATTAGGTCCCATCGCGTGCATCAACAAGAAGTTGTAAGGATTACTTTCCTGGCCAACTTTATTGGCCACCCGCGCCGCCATCGGCACCGCAGAAACACCGGCTGCACCAATTAATGGATTGATCGGCGTACTGCTAAAACGATTCATGACTTTGGCCATGATCACGCCACTGGCGGTACCGATAGCAAATGCCACTGCGCCCAGAGCCAGAATACCCAGAGTTTCCATTTTCAGGAATGCATCAGCACTTAACTTCGAACCTACCGATAACCCCAGGAAAATGGTGACAATATTGATCAACTCATTGGCAGCCGTTTTGCTGAGACGGTCCACCACGCCACAGGCATTCATTAAATTACCCAGGCAAAACATACCCACTAAGGGTGCTGCGGAAGGCAGTAATAAAGCAGTCAACACTACCAGCATTAACGGAAAAATGATTTTCTCGGTTTTACCGACTACTCTCAGCTGCTGCATTTCGATTTTGCGTTCTTCTTCGGTAGTCAGCGCACGCATGATCGGCGGCTGAATCAAAGGCACCAGCGCCATATAGGAGTATGCGGCAACAGCAATCGCTCCAAGCAGTTCAGGTGCCAGTTTCGATGCTACATAAATCGCCGTAGGGCCATCGGCGCCACCAATGATGGCAATCGCCGCCGCCTGTTTCAGACTAAACTCCATGCCTGGCACAACATTCATTGCCAGAGCACCGAACAAAGTAGCGAAAATACCAAACTGGGCTGCTGCTCCCAATAATAAAGTTTTAGGATTGGCCAGCATGGGGCCGAAATCGGTCATTGCCCCAACCCCCATGAAAATCAACAGCGGAAAGACTCCTGCTTTGATTCCGCTATACATGTAATAGAGAATGCCGCCTTCATCAATCATGCCGGCAACCGGGATATTACTGAGGATGGCACCAAAACCGATAGGCAGCAGCAATAATGGCTCGAAATCTTTTTTGATAGCCAAAAACAGCAGTAAAAAGCCAACGGCCATCATGATGGCTTGCGGGCCTGTAAAGTTGTAGAGGCCAGTGCTTTCCCACAACAGTCTGATATTTTCCATGAATAGTTTTTATTGAGTCTATCGGATTAATATTTCGATTATAAGGTGACCAGAATATCGCCTACAGCCACAGTATCACCCTGTCTGACATTGACTTCAGTCACGATACCGGCAACTTTGGCGCGAATCTCGGTTTCCATTTTCATGGCTTCCATGACGATAACGACGTCACCTTCGGCGATATGCGAACCGACATTAGCCATCACTTTTAAAATTACACCGGCCAAAGGAGAGACCACGAAACCACTACCGGTCACGATCGGTGGGGTTACAACCAGATCGGGCCCGACAGGCGCGGCGGCTTTAACAGTAATTTCCGAACCAGCCGGACCAACAGCGACATTAAAACTCTTGCCATCGACATTGACGGTGTAGGTTTCCGTCGGCCCCTTTTCAGCATTGATCGCTGCTGGCACAGCAGGCTGAACGGCAGGCTCAAAGCCAGGAACTTTTTCAAAGGCATCAGGATTACCGCGATTCTGGATAAATTTCCAGCCCACCTGAGCAAACATGCCATCGATCAAGGCGTCTTCTTCGACGTGATCAGACAGTTTGACCCCTTCGGCTTCGGCTTTGCGCATGACTTCCTGAATGATTTTATCCATCTCGGGTTCGAGCAAATCTGCCGGGCGACAGCTAATTGGCTCGGCACCTTGCAAGACGCGTTCCTGCAATTCTCGGTTGACAGGAGCCGGTGTCGCGCCGTATTCACCTTTCAAAACACCAGCGGTTTCTTTACTGATGGTTTTATAACGCTCACCTTGCATCACATTCAGAACTGCCTGGGTACCGACAATTTGTGAGGTAGGCGTAACCAACGGAATGAACCCCAAATCACTGCGCACGCGGGGAATTTCCAGCAGCACTTCATCGAATTTATCTGCAGCTCCCTGCTCTTTCAGCTGACTTTCCATATTGGTCAACATGCCGCCCGGTACCTGAGAAACCAGAATACGACCATCGACACCTTTCAGGCTGCCTTCGAATTGCGCATATTTTTTGCGTACATCACGAAAATAGGCGGCAATTTTTTCCAGTTTGACCAGATCAAGTCCGGTATCACAAGACTGACCCTGGAAACTGGCTACCATGGTTTCGGTAGGACTATGGCCATAAGTCATGCTTAGAGAGGAAATAGCGGTATCGAGATTATCGAGTCCAGCTTCAACCGCTTTGATGTAAGTTCCGACACTGAGACCGGTAGTAGCATGGCATTGCATGTGAATCGGAATGGAGACAGCTTTTTTCAGTTTGCTGACTAGTTCATAGGCATCATAAGGTGTCAGCAGACCCGCCATATCTTTGATACAGATCGAATGAGCGCCCATATCTTCAATGACACGCCCCTGCTCAACCCATTTGTTGATAGTGTGGACCGGGCTGGTGGTATAGGAAATGGTGCCCTGCGCATGAGCATCGGTTTTCAAAACTGCCTTGACGGCCTGCTCAATATTGCGCATATCATTCATCGCATCAAAAATGCGAAAAACATCGATGCCGTTGACTACGCAACGTTCGACAAATTTATCGACCACATCATCGGCATAATGGCGATAACCAAGAATATTCTGACCTCTAAACAGCATCTGCTGACGAGTGTTGGGCATTGCTTTTTTCAGCAGGCGTAAGCGCTCCCACGGATCTTCGCCCAAATAGCGAATGCAAGCATCAAAAGTATCGCCGCCCCAGGATTCAATTGACCAGTAACCGATTTCATCGAGTTGTTGGCAGATAGGTAACATATCTTCGATACGTAAACGCGTTGCCAAAATTGATTGATGCGCATCGCGCAGTACGACTTCTGTAATTCCTAAAGGTTTTTTTACCTTTGCCACGCTGATTCTCCTAATGACTTTTGTGGGTCTTCTAGTTTTTACCTTGTGGGTACTGAAATAAACGCCTGACTGTTAGCAGCGCCTAAGGTTAATTTTTTGAGTATTTTTTTCGGTACTGATGGACTGCGGCCGAGATGGCAGCAATCATCCGGGGATCATCACCTTGCTGAGCGACGATTGGGGTTTCGGGAAAAAAGCGCTGAATCAGGGAAGACATGCCATTAATAAATACCACCAGCATGCTTAAAAAGGTAAATACGATGCCCATACCCACCAGCATCAGCTCGATTCCTGAAGACAACAGCTCATTCATGACATAACCCAAAAACAAAGTTGCGCCCATTATCCCCAAAACAGGAGTATTAAACAATGTTACAAAGTCACTTGGGTTCAATCGAGTGCCGGAAT
>CAIUWU010000076.1 GCA_903902945.1 uncultured Pseudomonadota bacterium | reverse complement strand
CGTCAGCACGAAATTGGGAATGATGGAAATATCATCAAAACTGTCAGCAAACACTGCATTGATAAAGCCGGCCAACGCAAACAAAGTTGCTGTCAACAGATAAACCGCCAGGGTAACCGGCCAGTTCTGCACCTGAATCTGGGTAAACAAGGTCGAAATCAGCGCGACCACCACCCCCACCATCACACCTCTGGCAATCCCCCCTGAGACATAACCGGCCAGAATCACACTGTTCGGGACCGGCGCCACCAGCAATTCTTCGATATGGCGCTGAAATTTGGTCGAATAAAACGATGACACCACATTGGAATAAGAGTGACTAATCACCGACATCAGAATAATGCCCGGCACGATGTAGTCCATATAACTCTGACCATTGACACTGCCTATCCGCTCGCCGATCAGCCTACCGAAGATCAGAAAATACAGGGCGGTGGTTATCGCCGGTGGCAATAAGGTCTGCGGCCAGATACGGGTAAAACGGCGAATTTCTTTAACGAAAATCGTCACAAAGGCGATGTAATAATTCATTGCACTAAATCGATAAACAATTGCTCAAGACGGTTGGATTTGTTTTTCAGGCTCAATACGGTGATGCCCTGCTCCGCCAGCTGCTGGAATAAACGATTCAGACCGACTGACTTATCAACCGCAACGTTCAGATTATGGCTATCCATTAATTCAATGTCGTAACCGTCTACCACCGGAGCCTGAGTCAAGGCTTGGGCAACATCGAGAACAAAATGTTCGCGCTGAATCCGGCTTAACAGATTCTGCATAGTCGATTTTTCGATAATATGGCCTTTATTGATAATCGCGATATTGCGGCACAGGCTTTCGGCTTCTTCCAGATAATGAGTGGTAAGAATAATGGTGGTGCCCTGCTGGTTGACCTCTTCCATCATTTGCCACATGGCGCGGCGAATCTCGATATCAACCCCGGCGGTCGGCTCGTCGAGAATCAGCAATCGGGGCTGATGCACCATAGCCCGGGCAATCATCAGTCGGCGCTTCATGCCGCCTGACAAGCGGCGCGACACAGTATCACGTTTTTCCCACAGGTCCATTTGTCTCAAGCAATGCTCGGCCTGCAACAAGGCTTTTTTACGGGGAATACCGTAAAAACCGGCCTGATTCAGTACCACGTTCTTCACAGTCTCGAATTGATTGAAGTTGATTTCCTGTGGCACCAGTCCGATACAGCTTTTGGCTTTGGCATTATCGTGTTCAAGATCGTGACCAAAAACAGCAATCTGACCACTGCTCTTATTGACCAGCGAACTGATGATGCCAATCAGCGTCGATTTACCGGCGCCGTTAGGACCCAATAGTGCAAAAAAATCACCGTCTTCGACATCAAGATCCACGCCCTTCAAGGCTTCAAAGCCATTGCCATAGGTTTTTTTAAGATTTTGGATAGATAAAGCCTTCATTGGATCATTATAATGACTGCGATTTAGAGACAGCGGTTGCAAAAACAGCCGCAGATTCTAACAAAGTTTAAGCAACCCTCGCAGCCCGAATAGGAATAAGCCTTGCCAAACCAGATCCCGACCAGCGTCGCCGCCATCGATTTAGGTTCCAACAGTTTCCACATGATTATTTGCAGCCTGCAAGACGGTAAATTGCAGATTGTCGATCGGTTGAAAGAAATGGTGCGACTGGCGGCCGGCATGGATGAGCAGAAAAACCTCGATGCAGCCACCCAACAAAAAGCCCTAGCCTGTCTGGAACGTTTTGGCCAGCGGATTCGCAACTTTCCGGCCCACAGCGTCAGCATCGTCGGCACCAATACCTTGCGTAGCGCCCGTAATGCCGAACAATTCATCGCCAAAGCCGAACAAGCCCTCGGCCACCAGATTCATATCATTTCCGGGATTGAAGAAGCCCGACTGATTTATCAGGGCGTTGCCCACAGTCTGGCCAGTAATGCCAATAACCGTTTCGTGATGGATATCGGTGGCGGCAGTACCGAATACATTATCGGTCGCCACAATATTGCCCATACCAAAGAAAGTCTGGGCATGGGTTGCGTTACCGTCAGCCAGCAATTTTTCAAAAAAGGCGAAATTTCCAAAAAGGCCTTCAAAAAAGCCTGCCTGTACGCCGGGCAACATTTAGAGCCGTTTCAGGACAAATTCCACAGCCGTGAATGGGATGAAGCCATCGGCGCATCCGGCAGTCTGAAAGCCATCAATCAGGTGCTACAGAGCATGGGTTGGAGCAATAACGGCATTACCCTGGATGGCATTGAACAACTGGTCGGCCAGTTATTAAAACTGAGCCATATTGATCAGATCGACTTCGCCGGTCTCAGTATCGAACGGCGTCCGGTCTTCATGGGTGCAGTTGCCATCGTCTATGCTACTTTTAAAACCCTGCACATCAAGCAAATGACCGTCTCTGACGGTGCCCTGCGTGAAGGTCTGGTTTATGAATTACTGGACCGGATTTACGATCACGACATTCGCTCACAAACCAGTGCCTTGATGGCAGAACGCTATCGCTGCGACCGTAAACACAGCGAACAGATCAAAACCACGATCCATAGCTTGTTGCAACAGCTGGAGCAGCATCCGGCGGTTCAAGAAGAAGCCAGCCGCCAGTTTTTGGAGTGGGCTGCCGATTTGCATGAAATCGGTCTGGAAATTGCCCATAGCCAGTATCACAAGCATAGTGCTTACATCATTGAAAACGGCGATCTGGCAGGTTTCTCGAAACAAGATCAGTTAGTGCTGTCGCGACTGGTTCGCAACCATCGAAAAAAAATCAATTTAAGCCATTTCGCAGATCTGGCCGCACCCTGGAATCGTCATGCTCCCACTCTAATGGTGATATTTCGACTGGCCTGCCTGTTACACCGCAACCGGCATACCACCTTGCCGGATTTCGGAATCAAAATCGATCATCACGACATCGCCCTCTGCTTCCCCGACCACTGGTTAAAACAAGCACCGCTGACCGAAGCCGATCTGGCTCAGGAAATCGAATATCTGAAAGACAGTGGTTTTACGATGAGCATTAACCGATGTACGGACCAATAAAACAGCTGCTGATCAAACATCCGCTGTCTGTCGTTTCGCCGCCTCCCTGGCTGCGACGTTGCTTGCGTGTGACAGGCTATTGCGGCCTGGTACTGGCAGTGCTGATTAATATCTTGTTGTGTTTTGCAATCGATAATTCACCACAGCAGGTGATTGCTCAGGGTCTGAATCGTGAAGACATCGAACGCGCCAAACAAATTCTGCATATCAAGCCCGAAGAACGTGACAGCATCAAAAACCTGAGCCTGAATGCCAAAGACTTAAACATTGCCGCCAGCTATCTGCTGAATCATTTTGTCGAAAACACCACCGCCATCCGCTTTGAATCAGGCCGTCTGATTTTCCAGATTGCGATTTTTGTGCCAGCCAGCCCTTGGGGACGCTACCTCGATTTCAGTTTCAACATCCGCCAAAACCAACAAGGACTGTATTTGAAGTCACTGAAAATCGGTGAAATTTCCATCCCGGACCCGATGGCGAACTGGCTGGTGCCGTTTATCGTCCATAACACCGTACTGGAACAATACTGGCAACTGGCCCGACAGTATGTGCAAAGTGTCAACATTAATGACCAAACCCTCGACATCAGTTATCTGAGTGCCATCGTTGAACAGGCCAAGCAACTAGCGGTCCAAAAACACAAGGATTACCCCAGCCTGCCTATTTATCAGCACCAGATCAACGAAATCGTCAATCAGCATGATCCGGCCTGGCGATTGTCACTGACAGAATTATTGCAACCCTTGTTCGCCACCGCTTATCAGCGTAGTCATGAAAATAGCGCGATCCAGGAAAACCGGGCGGTGATCATTGCCGCAGCCAGTTATGTATTCAAAGGCGAACTGCGCCGTTATCTGCCGATAGGTCTGATCTACAACAAGGAATATCCGGTATTTGCCTATAAACGCGTCGACATTCCTCAGCATTTCATCGCTTCGGCCTTGTTATCGGCGGCCGATAATATTCTGCTGGGTCAACAGATGGGGCTAGATAAAGAAGTTGGCGATGCCCAGCAAGGCAGCGGTTTCAGTTTTATTGACATCAATTCCGACCAAGCCGGCAGCCGTTTTGGTCAGCTGGCCACGGCGTCGGCAGAATCGGCCCGTCGTTTACAAAAAATCATGGCCGAGACCAGCAGTTATACAGACCTCATTCCCGACCCGCAGGGCCTAGAAGAACATATGGACGAAAACAGTTTCAAAACCCGCTACAACAGCATCGACAGCCCGGCTTATAAACAGGTGATCCAGCAAATCAATGATCGCATCGCCGCACTGCCGCTCTATCAGCACTGACGTTTTTTAAACACCAAGCAAAACTATTTATTGCTTAGTCATGCTTAAGAAAATATAATCGCGCGCTTTTTTCCCAGTACCGGAACAGGCTTTATTTTTCAATAACTTTCAGGGCCTTAGCAAAATGACAACACATATCATGCCGACTTACGCCAGACAGGCAATCACTTTTGACCGCGGTGAAGGCGCGTGGTTATGGGATATGGCCGGCAAACGTTATCTGGATGCCATAGCCGGTATTGCAGTTTGTAACCTGGGCCATGCGCATCCCGCCGTGCATCGGGCACTGTGTGAACAGAGCGGCAAGCTGTTACACACATCCAATCTTTACAACATCGACTTGCAGGCGCGACTGGCCGATCAGCTGACCACGTTAACCGGGATGGATAATGTGTTCTTTTGTAACTCCGGCACCGAAGCCAATGAAGCCGCTATCAAGCTGGCCCGTAAATTCGGCCATCAGCGTGGTATTGAAGCGCCGGTAATACTGACCATGGATAAAAGCTTTCATGGCCGCACCATGGGGGCGATGAGTGCCACCGCCAACGCCAAGATCAAACAGGGCTTTGCACCCTTGCTGCCGGGCTTTATTCATGTGCCCTACAACGATATGGCCGCCATCGAAAATGCGCTGCAGAGCCATCCTGATATCGTCGCCATTCTGGTCGAGCCAATTCAAGGTGAAGGCGGGGTGAATGTGCCCGCCAGAGATTATCTGAATCAAATTCGTGCACTGTGCGACCGTCATCAGATTCTGATGATGCTGGATGAAATTCAGACCGGCGTCGGCAGAACCGGCAAGCTGATGGCTTATCAGCATAATGACATTCTGCCTGATGTCTGCACCATGGCCAAAGCTTTAGGCAATGGTGTGCCTGTCGGTGCCTGTCTGGCACGCGGCATTGCCGCAGATGTATTGACCGCCGGCAATCACGGTTCGACTTTTGGCGGCAATCCGCTGGCTTGCGCCGCTGCACTGGCGGTACTCGACAGCTTACAACAGTCTGATCTGATCGCCGATGCCAACACTAAAGGTCAGTTAATCAGCGCACAAATCAGCGCAAAAACCCAAAACAAAGCCGCAATCGTCGAGATTCGCCAGTTGGGTTTGATGATAGGTATTGAACTGAACCGGCCTTGCGGCGAACTGGTGGGCAAAGCCTTGCAACAAGGCCTCCTGATCAATGTCACAGCGGACAATACCATCCGTCTGCTGCCGCCACTGTTAATCGACCAGTCCCAAATTACGCAGCTGACAGATACGCTGTCGGCTCTCATTGACGAATTTACCCGGTAACGACCATGGAACTCAGACACTTCACCAGTCTGCTCGATTTATCGAGTGCTGAATTACGGACCTTAATCGCCAGAGCCATTCAGTTAAAAAATCATCGCGACCCTGACTATCAGCCGATGAAGGGCAAGGTGCTGGGGATGATTTTTGAAAAATCGTCTACCCGAACCCGGATTTCATTTGAAGCCGGTATGGCACAGTTTGGCGGCAGTGCCATTTTTCTGTCGCCCAGAGATACCCAGCTGGGACGCGGTGAGCCACTAGAAGACAGTGCCCGGGTCATTTCCAGCATGGTCGATGCGATTATGTTGCGAACTAATAAACACGAAACCGTGACCACTTTTGCACACTATTCGCGGGTACCGGTAATCAACGGTCTGACCGACCTGCTTCACCCTTGCCAGTTACTGGCCGATATGCAGACGTATTTTGAAATGCGCGGTGATATTGCCGGTAAAACCGTAACCTGGATCGGTGATGGCAATAATATGTGTCACTCCTATATCAACGCTGCGCGTCAGTTTGATTTCAAACTAAACATAGCCTGTCCTTATGAATATCGGCCTAATCAAAGCATTGTCGATGCGGCTGGTTCGCGGATTGCTTTCTTCAATCATCCCGAACAGGCGGCGGCCCAGGCTGATCTGGTGGTGACCGATGTCTGGGCCAGCATGGGCCAGGAAGATGAACAGAAAAAACGGGAAATAGCCTTCCAGGATTTTCAGGTTAATCAGCAAACCATGCAGGCCGCGCACCCGGACGCACTGTTCATGCATTGTCTGCCGGCCCATCGTGGTGAAGAAGTCAGTGCCGAGGTAATCGACGGCCCGCAAAGCGTGATTTTCCCAGAAGCAGAAAACCGCCTGCATGCGCAAAAAGCGCTGCTGGAATTTCTCATCTGCCGATAATTTCGCTAGAATTGCCGCTTTCCATTTTCCTGTGAGTAATATCGTGAAAAAACTAGTAGCCGGTTGGTTGATGATTCTAAGTTTCAGCAACTTAGCCCATGCTAAAACCGCCTATGTCAGTGAAAACCTGGAATTACCGTTACGCGCATCCGACAGTGAACGCGGCAAAATCATCAAGATGTTGCCTTCCGGCAGTCAGGTGACCATTTTTCAGGACAGCAATGAAAATGGCTATAGTTATATTCAGTCCAGCGCTGGCACTGAGGGCTTTGTACTCAGCCGCTTCTTAAGCGACGAACCCAGCAGTCGCAACCAACTGGACGCAATCAGCAAAAAACTGGAAGCCCTGCAGGAAGAAAATAAACAACTGAAAACCTCACAGGCGACCAACCTCGACATCGGCAAACAGCGCGACAAACTCAGCAGCGATTTGACGGAACTCCAGCAGACCGCAGCCAATGCGATTCAGCTGAAACAACAACGCGATGAATTGCAGGAACGGGTTGTAACTATCGAACGCGAATTACAACAGCTGAAACGTGAAAATCAGGCTTTGACTGACACCAGCAATCAGGACTGGTTTCTGTACGGTGGTGGTTTATCGCTGTTCGGCGTGTTGCTGGGTTTCATCCTGCCCAAAATCAGTTGGCGTCGTCGTTCCAGCGGCTGGGACAGCTTCTAAGCCAGCCAGCTTCACACAGCTCACCTGCTGATTCAGCCCAGCAAGCAGCAGGGAGCATTCTTACCGTGCCGCTCCGGCATTGGCATTCGCTTCTTCAAACCTGGCATTTTTATGATAGCTATTGGCAAGTTCAACCCGTTAACCGTTTCCCGTCAGCGTGATGCGGATCTGTATCTGCATGACGGTGAAGGCGGCGAAATTACACTGGCTGAAGGTGCCGGTGATCAACATTACGACAGCGGCGATCTACTGGATGTTTTTGTTTACAGCGATGGCAGCGGCAAGCTGTGGGCTACACTGAAAACACCGCTGGTACAGGTCGATGAAGTGGCCTATTTAAAAGTGGTTTCACTGAGTCATGCCGGCGCTTTCCTCGACTGGGGCATGCCTAAAGACTTGCTGGTCCCGTTCAGCGAGCAAAAACTGCCGATGGTAGAAGGCCGCAGCTATCTGGTGCGTGTGTTTCTGGATGAAAACAACCGTATCGCCGCATCGATGCTGCTGGATGACTTTATTCAGGATGAAGCTTTTTATTATCGCGAAGGCCAAGCGGTCGACATCATCATTGCCGAGCCAACCGAGTTAGGCTTCAAAGCGGTCGTCGATCATAAATACTGGGGCTTGCTGTATAAAAATGAAATTTTCCAGCCGCTACGTCGCGGTCAGAAACTGACCGCCTACATCAAAAAAATCCGTCCTGACCAGCGTCTGGATCTGATTTTGAGCCTTGAAAAATATGGCCAGAAAGTCGACAAGACCTCGGCCAAAATTCTGGAAATCCTGGCAAAACACGACGGCTATCTGCCATTAACCGATAAAAGCTCGCCGGAACTGATCTATGACACCTTCGGGATCAGTAAAAAGATCTTCAAACAGGCGATTGGCGGTTTATATAAACAACGCCGAATTGTGATTGAAGACCAGGGAATTAGACTCACAGAAGCGTCAACCACAGTAAAAGCAATCTCAAATAGCCTTACTTGGTGGCATATGGATTGAAAAGATTGACGAGATTTAATGGTTGATTACGATTAATAACATGG
>CAIUWU010000075.1 GCA_903902945.1 uncultured Pseudomonadota bacterium | reverse complement strand
GCGAGGTGGTCGGTATTCTCGCCGCCCAGCCGTGTGATTCGGCCTTTCTTGGCGAACGGGCGCGGTTTCTGGAAATGGTTGCCAATTTGATTGCCCATAGTGTCAATATGCTGCGGGTGATGGAGCGTAAACATGATGAACTGGTCAGTGAGCGCGACTTGCTGAAACAGACGCTGGTCAAGAATTACCGGTTTGAAAACATCATCGGGCATTCCGAGCCGATGCTGAGAGTGTTCGATATTATCCGCCAGGTGGCGAAATGGCATACCACGGTGCTGATTCGCGGTGAATCCGGTACCGGCAAGGAAGTGGTGGCCAATGCCATTCACTTTAATTCAGCCTGTGCCAATGGTCCGTTTCTGAAACTGAATTGCGCAGCGTTGCCAGACAATCTGCTGGAATCGGAGCTGTTTGGTCATGAAAAAGGCGCGTTCAGCGGCGCCATCGGTCAACGCAAGGGGCGCTTTGAACTGGCCGATAATGGCACTTTGTTTCTGGATGAGATCGGCGAAATTTCGGCATCGTTTCAGGCCAAGCTGCTGCGAGTGTTGCAGGAAGGTGAGTTTGAACGGGTCGGTGGTGTCCGGACCCTGAAAGTCAACGTGCGTATTATTGCCGCTACCAATCGTAATCTGGAACAGGATGTGGCCAACGGTTTATTTCGTGAAGACTTGTATTACCGGCTTAATGTGATGCCTATCAATATGCCGCCGTTACGCGAACGGATCGAAGACATTCCTGAACTGGCGGCTTTTTTACTCAACCGGATTTCCCGCCAGCAGGGCGGTCGGAAACTGGAAATCAAAGAAAGCGCTTTGCGGATTCTGATGAAGCATCACTGGCCGGGAAATGTCCGCGAATTGGAGAATCGTCTGGAACGGGCTTCGATCATGAGTGGTGATGGCATTATCGAGCGCGATGTGATTGCCAGTACCGGGCTGGAAGCCGAAGTAGCCAGTAACAGTAGGCCGCAACCGGTGATAACCCGGCCCGTCGATTTGCTGGATGAAGAGCTGGACGAACGCGAGCGGGTGATTGCGGCACTGGAACAATGCGGCTGGGTGCAAGCCAAAGCCGCCCGGCTGCTGGACATGACCCCCAGACAGATTGCCTACAGGATTCAGACTTTGAATATCAATCTGAAGCAGATCTAGCTGTCGTTTGGCAACGCCGCTGTTTGCCCGGGGTAATCAAGCGCAAGCGGTCAATTACCCCGGCTAGTGATCTAAGGATAGCCAGCCATGATCGCCTCAGGCGGCCTTGCGTGCATTGACCATTTCCAGAAAATCCAGACAATCGGCGTCTATCAGTTCGAAGCCCAGTCGTTCAGCAAAGCGCTGTTCTTTGTCGGTCGGTTTTTTTCGCAAAAACCAGCCTTTCGGTTCGGCAGCGCCATAAACGATATCGCTCATGACCATCCGTTCAGAATCGCGGTTGAGCGCCAGTCCCAGTAATAAATATTTTTTACCTTGACGATACTGTTTCAGAAATTCCGGTATCGCGAAACCGCCCATCAGTTCGGTGATGTAATCGACATAATCGGCATCCGATGCCACATAGTTGGATTGAGGTCTGGGACTACCCATCGGTTTGAACAAAACCGGCAGCCGCGGATCAACCTGAGTCTGATCGATTGCAAAATAATGCTGTCGGTCGTAGTGATAGATCTTAAAGCGGTAATCATCGCCAATGATGCGGGCCGCACCCACTACCAGGGTATGTTCTTCGTCGGCATAACTGTCTTGTAGCTGGGTGTCACGATTGATGTCGATCACATAATTGGGTTTCCATTCACTCAGCCAGTTATGCACTGCGGCGCGTGACCATTTCATCTGGTCATAGGTTTTATCGAGAAACTGCGTCACGAAACTGCGACCGCGTTTTAATTCCTGATTCATCGCTGCCCGCGGAAATTCATACATCAGCTTGGGCGCCATCGGTTTACCACCGTTCATGGCCAGAATCAGGCTATCGCTATCGGCCGGTATCGGTGCGCCGTTGAGTTTGCTTTTGACATCGAACAAAACTCCGGGTCCCAGGTAGGGCACCACTTGGTTGTCGTACAGACCACTCAGAATTTCAGACACTAGCGCGTTGTTCATTTCATTCTCCTGTTAAGAAAGCCGCTGATCCACTAGTAGCAATAATCAAACCAGCTTTACAGCCGGCATGTTTTTACCTGGAATGTTGTTGAATCAGCGGTGACTGGAATGCTTGCTAAAGCAGTGATTGCCGGGCTTGGCGCCGCCGTACTCGCCTGCCGCAAGCTCGGAGGCCTTGGCCCGGCCAGCTTGCCGGGTATGCTTTGAAGACGGTTCTGGCTTGTCGGTTTTGTCACAACCCCGACTTAAGGCTGTGGCTTTGTTGGTCGATGTTCTGTCGCTATCTATAGCTCAATGCCGGCTTGGCTCTGTGGGCTATATGACATTTCCATACAAAATGTTGGGTATGCCACTGCTGTAGTCAGGAGGGGCGGATTTTTTAGTCTTGTAAAAACAGCTGGTTAGAAGATTTTTTGTGGTTTGGCACGGTCGTTGCTTTATCAGGATTGTCATTAACAACACGCCCCACAAGAGGAGAAAACCATGGCATTACGTCAATGTGCTATTTACGGTAAAGGTGGTATCGGAAAGTCCACCACCACTCAAAATCTGGTTGCCGGTCTGGCTGAGCTGGGCAAAAAAGTCATGATCGTCGGTTGCGATCCAAAAGCCGATTCTACCCGTCTGATTCTGCACGCCAAGGCGCAAAATTCCATCATGCAGATGGCCGCCGATGCCGGCAGCGTCGAAGATCTGGAGCTGGAAGATGTTTTAAAAGTGGGCTATCGCGATATTAAATGCGTTGAGTCTGGCGGTCCCGAGCCTGGAGTAGGTTGCGCCGGTCGCGGTGTTATTACTGCGATTAACTTTTTGGAAGAGGAAGGCGCTTATACCGACGATCTGGATTTCGTGTTCTACGACGTACTGGGTGACGTGGTTTGCGGTGGCTTTGCGATGCCGATCCGCGAAAACAAGGCCCAGGAAATTTATATTGTCTGCTCCGGTGAAATGATGGCGATGTATGCCGCCAACAATATTGCCAAGGGTATCGTTAAATACGCCAACTCAGGCGGTGTGCGTTTAGCCGGTTTGATTTGTAACAGCCGTAATACTGCCCGCGAAGATGAGCTGATCATGGAACTGGCATCACGTTTGGGCAGTCACATGATTCATTTCGTTCCTCGTGACAACGTGGTACAGCGCGCTGAAATTCGCCGTATGACAGTAATCGAATACGAGCCTACCGCCAAGCAGGCGCAAGAGTACCGTGATCTGGCCAGCAAAATTATCAGCAACAAAAATCTGGTCATTCCTACCCCGATTTCTATGGATGAGCTGGAAGACTTGCTGATGGAATTCGGCATCATGGAAGAAGTTGACGAAAGCATCGTTGGTAAAACAGCGGCTGCCGAAGCCAGCGCTTAAAACCTGTGCAGGCTGGGTGAGGCATTTACCCAGCCTGAACCCGATCGAGTTCACGATTCCCGTAACGGGTCAGTTGGGAGATTACCCACGCCCAAAGGAGGATAACATCATGGCAGACATGACAAGAGAAGAGACCGAAGCGCTGATTCAGGAAGTGCTGGAAGTCTATCCCGAAAAAGCTAAAAAAGATCGCGCCAAACATTTGGCCGTCAATGATCAGAGTCTGGAAAAGGCAAACAAATGCATTACATCCAACCGTAAGTCCCTGCCCGGGGTCATGACCATCCGCGGTTGTGCTTATGCCGGTTCCAAAGGGGTGGTCTGGGGGCCGATCAAAGACATGATTCATATTTCCCACGGTCCGGTCGGTTGCGGTCAGTATTCGCGTGCCGGTCGCCGTAACTATTATGTTGGTACTACTGGGGTTAATACTTTCGGTACCATGAATTTCACTTCCGATTTCACTGAAAAGGATATCGTGTTTGGCGGTGACAAAAAGCTGGCCAAAATCATTGATGAAATCGAAGTACTGTTTCCGCTCAACAAAGGTATCTCGATTCAGTCGGAATGTCCGATTGGTCTGATCGGTGACGATATCGAGGCGGTTTCTAAAGTAAAAGCCAAAGAACATGAAAAAACCATCGTGCCGGTGCGTTGCGAAGGCTTCCGCGGCGTATCCCAGTCCTTGGGGCATCACATTGCCAACGACGCCATCCGTGACTGGGTGCTGGAAAACCGTGATGGCGATGATAGCTTTCCTACCACGCCATACGATGTGGCGGTGATTGGTGACTACAACATCGGCGGTGATGCCTGGGCGTCACGGACCCTGCTCGAAGAAATGGGGCTGCGCGTGGTTGCGCAATGGTCGGGTGATGGCACCATCGCCGAGATCGAAAAAACCCCGAAAGTCAAACTCAATCTGATCCACTGCTACCGTTCGATGAACTATATCGCCCGGCATATGGAAGAAAAGTACAGCATTCCCTGGATTGAATATAATTTTTTCGGTCCTACCAAAATTGCAGAATCCTTACGCAAAATTGCTGCCCATTTCGACGAAACCATTCAGGCTGGCGCAGAACGGGTGATTGAACGTTATAAAGCTGAATATGACGCAGTAATTGCCAAATATCGTCCGCGTCTGGAAGGTAAACGGGTCATGCTTTATGTCGGCGGTTTGCGGCCGCGCCATGTGATTGGTGCCTATGAAGATCTGGGTATGGAAGTGGTTGGTACCGGTTATGAATTTGCGCATAACGACGATTACGACCGCACCATCAAGGAAATGGGTAACGCCACCCTGTTGTATGACGATGTCACCGGTTATGAGTTTGAAGAGTTCGTCAAACGGGTTCAGCCGGATCTGATTGGCTCAGGCATCAAAGAGAAATACATCTTCCAGAAAATGGGAGTGCCGTTCCGGCAGATGCATTCCTGGGATTATTCCGGTCCCTATCATGGTTACGATGGTTTTGCGATTTTCGCCCGCGATATGGATATGACCATCAACAATCCTTGCTGGAAGAACATCAAGGCGCCCTGGAAAACCCAGGCCGCCAGTGAGGCGGTCAAAGCCGTCGCGTAACCAGGCCAGGCATTACAGCAATTGGGCCACCGTGTATGTCGCCCGATTGCTGCCCTTATCAATCTGTGCGGGTTGGCAATAGCCGGCCCGACAATATCCAACCAACGCCGGTCCACAAATTGGTGGCGCGTTTAGGAGAAGATCATGAGCCAACAAGTTGACAATATTCAGCCCAGCTATCCTTTATTTCGTAATGACGATTACAAAGAGAATCTGGCCAATAAACGGGCACTCTACGAAGAGCGTCATCCACAGGAACAGATAGATGAAGTATTCCAGTGGACCACTACCCAGGAATACAAGGAAATCAATTTTAATCGTGAAGCCTTGACCGTGAATCCGGCCAAAGCCTGTCAGCCACTGGGGGCGGTGCTGTGTGCGCTGGGTTTTGAAAAAACCATGCCGTATGTCCACGGCTCACAAGGCTGTGTGGCTTATTTCCGGACTTACTTCAATCGCCATTTCAAAGAGCCGATTGCTTGTGTGTCGGATTCGATGACCGAAGATGCAGCGGTATTCGGCGGCCAGAAAAATATGATGGCCGGTCTGGAAAATGCCAAGGCACTCTACAAGCCGGCGATGATTGCGGTATCGACCACCTGTATGGCCGAGGTGATTGGTGACGACTTGAATGCTTTCATCAATAACTCCAAAAATGAAGGCTTTATCGAGCAGGAATTTCCGGTGCCGTTTGCCCATACGCCTAGCTTCGTTGGTAGCCATACCACTGGCTGGGACAATATGTTTGAAGGTATTGCCCGTTATTTCACTCTGAATGAAATGGGCGATAAAGAAGTCGGTTCCAGCGGCAAGATCAATTTCGTACCGGGTTTCGAGACTTATCTGGGTAACTTCCGGGTAATCCATCGGATGATGAAAGAGTTCGGCGTTGATTACACGCTGTTGAGCGATCCGACCGAAGTACTCGATACGCCGGCGGATGGTGAATTCCGCTTGTATGCCGGAGGCACCACGATAGATGAAGTCAAACAGGCACCGAATGCTATCGACACTATTCTGCTGCAGCCCTGGCAGCTGGAAAAAACCAAAAAGTATCTACAAACCACTTGGCAGCATGACGTGCCCAAGCTGAATATTCCGATGGGACTGGAGTGGACTGATGCTTTGGTGATGAAAATTGCTGAGCTGAGCGGTAAGCCGGTTCCCAAGTCACTGGAAATCGAGCGGGGCCGTCTGGTCGACATGATGACGGACTCGCATGCCTGGTTGCACGGCAAAAAATTTGCGCTGTATGGTGATGCCGACTTTGCTTTGGGTATGACCAAATTTCTGCTGGAGCTGGGAGCGGAAGTAACCGATGTGTTGGTCAATCATGCAAACAAACGCTGGAAAAAAGCCTGTGAAGAAGTGCTGAGCGCCTCGCCTTATGGTCAGAATGCCAGTGTGCATATCGGTAAGGATTTATGGCATTTCCGGTCACTGATGTTCACCAATAAACCGGACTTCATGATTGGCAACTCCTACGGCAAATTCATTCAGCGCGATACCTTGTACAAAGGCGAGCAGTTTGAGGTGCCGCTGATCCGGATTGGGTTTCCGATTTTTGATCGCCATCACCTGCACCGCATGACCACACTGGGTTATGAAGGTGCCATGTACATCCTGACCACACTGGTGAATTCGGTTCTTGAACAGTTGGACAAAGAAACCCGAGGCATGGGAACCACCGATTACAACTACGACCTGGTCCGTTAGTCTCATCATCCTGTGCTTGGATCATCGATCCTGAAAGCAAGCGGATCCGGTCAGTCTGTCAAGGCTGGCCGGATCTCTCTGATTTGGAGAAATTATCATGCCCAGCGTGATGTTAAGAAGGCGGGAAGATGGCAAGTTGCTGTTTTATATTGCCAAAAAAGATCTGGAAGAAACCATCGAATCGATTGAATTTGATAGTGCTGATAAATGGGGTGGGGAAGTGGTGCTAGGTGATGGTTCACGCTATTACTTCGAACTGCTGGCCGAGCCGCCCAAGATTCCTACGACGCTGCAAGCAAAACGTTTATAGAAGGAGAGTGTTATGGCTTTATATATTGTTGCTGATGAATGTATTTCCTGCGGTGATTGCAAACCGGTTTGTCCTACCGACTCGATCAAGGAAGGCGCCGTGGTTTTTGAAATCAACAAAAAAACCTGTACTGAATGTAATGGCGATTATGACGTGCCGCAGTGCGTCAAAGTCTGTCCGATCGATAACTGCATCCTGCCATTGGTGGCCTGAGCGTGCTGATTTGATGATGGCGACAAGCAGGGCATTCGCTGCCCTGCGGGGTTGGCCGTAATTTAATGGAAACCGGGGTGTTTGATGATTGATCCGCAACAATTACAGCTTATCAGCGAGTTTATTGACACGCAGCCATTAAGCGAACAAGTCATTTCCGCTCTTCGGCTGCAATATCCGCAAATTCATTTCACGTATTGTATGGAAGACGATATTCCCAATCAGGAACCGGTATTGAGCACCCTGGCGTTTAATCTGTATCTGGTTGACGGGCGTGAGCATTGTTTATGTCTGACCCGGCAATACGAACATGCCACCGGTGTGGTCATTGCTGAAGTGATTGCCGATTAAATCGTTATGACCCAGTCTGATCCTGACCTGGTGCTGCCTCAAGCCGATTGCCGTCTGTGCCGTTTCCGGCACAAGACCTTGCTGATGGGCCGATGTATGCTCGGTGACACCTGTGTTCTGGTGGAAAGCGGCCGGCAAATTGACCGGTTTTTTCGCGTCAATAGTCAGTACGCCATTGATTATCTGCAAGATCCCTTTTGGGAGCGGCGCGCTATCGCCGCTCGCTACGCGCCGGAAAAATCCCTGCAGGCACTGATCGACGACGAAGATGAAGTCGTGCGTCGGGTAGTGGCCTATCGGTTACCGGTGCATCAGTTGCAAACCTGGATTCATGATCCCGACCGCGAAGTCAGGATGACCGTAGCCAGTCGTATCGAACTCGAGTTTCTAGAGCAAATGGCAACCGATAGTGACTATATCGTGCGCCTGTCAGTGGCCAGGCGTTTGCCGATTGGCCGTTTGTTCCGGCTGATCAAAGATGACGATTTACAGGTGCGTAAGTGCGTGGCCCAGCGTTTGCCCGAAGTTAGTCTGGGACTGATGATTCATGATGTTTCGGCCGATGTGCGGCGGATCGTGGCAGAGCGGCTGCCGCCTGAGGGAGCGGTCGCGTTGTTGAACGATGCCGACTGGTTAGTTCGCTATACCGCCGCCCAGCGGGCTGCGCCCGAGCATCTGCCCGGTTTGCTGGCCGACCCTGAAGCAGACATTCGCGAACTGGTTCAGCAAAGGCTCAATTTATCCCCTCTTCAGGATAGTGACTATGACTGATAATCCTCAAGTCGTTTCAGGGCAAGAGATTGCCGCGTGCTGTAAAAAAATCATTCCCGGTCAAACCGATGACTTGCTGCTGGCCAGGCTGCAAGCATTAATGCCGGATTATCCGATTCATCTGGCGTTGGTCGGTGATGATTGGTATCGACTAGGGGGTGTGGTCGACATGGAGGGGCGTCGGATTGCCAATGATCTGATTGAATGGGTGGAAAGAACTTATCTGGAATGCGGTCAGAATTTGCAGACCCTGATCGATTACACCCTGGAGCAACAGCTGATTGCAACCAAACAGACTGGCAGGACACTGTATTTCGTGGTGCAGACCGGTGATCAGGCTGAAGATTTTACTCTGATCGAAATCGATAAAACCCATGAGGTTTCTGATCGTATGCTGGTGGATGCCGGCAATCCGCCCGAAGATCTGGAAGAATTCATCGATCCTTTACAGCCGTTTTGTATCGAGAGTTTTTGTTTTGGTCATTCGCGTTATGCCTACCGGCGAAAAACCGATGTCAGACTGTTCATGGAAGTGATTGCCGAAAGACATGGCAGTAGTCATCCGGTGACCCGTTTCATGGCCGACTGGAATCGCAGCACTGCCGGGGCCTGTTTTCGTTTTTCTGATGACTGGATCATTCGCCCGTATCGCCATACCGGACGGTTTGGCGAGCAGATTGTCAATGTGGAACTGATCAACACCCATCAGCAGCATTTACCGCATGTACAGGATTTTGCCGGCAAAAAAGGCAGTGCGCTGAATAATGTCCTGAGTCGTTTCGACCGTCAGGTCGGCTATGGTTTTGCCTGGTTCTTTTATATGCTCAAAGGCAAACTGGTTTCCAGTCATTGCGGCGAGGCGGTATATAAAGATATTTCCGGTGATTTTGCCTATCTGCCGGCCAAAGATGAAACGGTGTTGCGTGACTGGATTAGCAAGCCTTACAACGTTTAAGGGTCAGGCCGCTGCGCCGAGTATCACGGCATTGCTTTTAAACAGCAGACTGACTGCAGAACCGGGTTTCAGCTGCAGATTCCGGGCACTGGTCACGGTAATGATCGCGGTCAAGGTATCGTGATCATTCAGACGCACCACGATTTCGGCATCAACGCTGTCGTCTTGGATACGGATGACGGTGCCGCTGAGCAGATTGCGGGCAGATAGCCGACTATTGACCGGATTGCTGAACAGGCTGATTTCGACAGCATTGATCAGTAACACAACCGGTTTACCGATAGTCAGCGTCATGGCTTCCAGTTCCGATATCGCCGGCGAGGCAATGATCTGTTCGCCGCCTTTTAAACTGATTGACACTTCGGCGTTGACGCTGCCGGCTTGAATCTGACTGACGGTGCCGAATAACTGATTGGTGGCACTGGTTTTGATCGTCAAGGGTTTTAACAGCAGAAATAAAGCATGGTCGTTAAGCAGTTCGGTGTTCAGTTGTGCTAGAAATGCCTGATGACGCTGTTCCAGATCAGCAAACAGGGCCAGTAGGGCTTGGCCGGCGGGGGTTAGGCTGGAACCACCGCCATGACTGCCACCGGTCGCGGTGCTGATCAGGATTTTGGGGGCCAGATTATTGGCCTTTTCGAGTATTTGCCAGGCGCCTTTATAGCTTAATCCCATTTGTTTGGCGGCCTGATTAATCGAGCCATGTTCGTCGATGGCTTTTAATAAATTGACCAGGCGTTTATCTAAAGATCCAGCCAGTTTCAATTCGGCCTGAATCAAGGTCTGGCGGGTATCACTGTCGGTTTTGCTGTTTTGCATAGGGAGCTTGGTCAATCTGTGGAAGGCTAAATCATACCCTAAGCGGCAGTAAATTCGGCCGGCTTATTAACCCGTGGGTTGTCGCAGTAAACCGGCCATGTGTCAGGCTGGCCGCATCAAAGCCGTTCTGCTTGTCTCCGCGTTTAAGGTTAATGATGGATGGTGAGCGAGGGCGGTTTTTTTGGTTTTTTTGTTATTACCTATTGTACATAACGATGTATACTTGCAAACACGTTTTTCAAGGTCTTGAATCAGGAGATAGCTATGAAAGTCAGTGCCAGAAATCAGTTTCCCGGAACGGTTACCCAGTTACAGCTAGGCGCGGTCAATGCCGAAGTGCATGTTGCGTTGGATGGCGGCGAAGTGATTGTTGCCTCGATTACTAAAGAGTCGGTAGCAACTCTGGATATTCAGATTGGCCAGCCGGTGCTGGCGCTGGTAAAAGCGCCGCAGATCATTCTGGTGACCGATTTTGGCGGTTACCAGATTTCCGCCCGTAATCAATTGCCGGGCATCGTATCGGCGATCAAACCTGGGCCGGTCAATGCCGAGGTCGATGTCGAACTCGTCGGCGGGCAGTCCATCGTTGCTACGGTGACGAATGACAGTGTCAGCTCGCTGGGCCTGACCAAGGGCAAAGCCGCGACGGTAGTGTTCAAAGCCGGTGCGGTCATTCTCGCAGTTCCGCAGTCTTAATCATCCGCTATATGCCTGCAATCCTGCCGGACTGCGGGCGATTCCGGCATTTGATGGCATGAGGTTCTGATGCAATTGGAAATTAATGTAAAACTGCGTAGAGGCTGTTTCGATCTGAATAGCCAGTTCAATCTCAACGTCAGCAGTGCCGGACTCTATGGTAGGACCGGAGCCGGCAAGTCGACGCTGTTAAAGCTGATCGCCGGTTCGCTTCAGCCGCAATCCGGTTATATCGTGGTCGATGGCAAAATTTTATTCGACAGCCGCCGTGGCATTTGTGTGCCTTTCCTACAAAGAGGCGTGGGGGCGGTTTTTCACCTGGATAAATCCGTGCCTGCCGAAACGGTGCGTGATTATCTGAATGCGGTGTTTAGTCGCTGTTCAAGGCAACGGCAAATTTTTAAACCGGATTTTCTGATAGCTTTGCTGCAACTATCGTCCTTGCTGCATACCCCGCTGGCCCTGCTGCATGATAGTGACCGGCACCGGGTTTTACTGGCGGGTGCTTTGCTCAAATCACCCAAAGTCTTATTGCTGGACGATACTTTTTCGATGTTGACAGACAGTTGTCGTATTCAGCTGATTCCGGTCCTGCTGCGCTTGCAACAGGAGTTTGACATTCTGGTGTTGTATGCCAGCCAGTCGTTCGCTGAAATTCTGCAATTAACTGATCAACTGATTATGCTGGAACAGGGCAAAGTGATCAGCAGCGGTTCAGTACAGGAAATCGCCAGACAGCGCGATAGCCTGCATTATCTAGGTCTTCGCCAGCTGGATAATGTACTGACGATACAGATTCGCGGCCATGATGCTAAGGCCGGCTATAGTCTGGCGACTTGTGCCGGCAATCAGCTGGCGCTGCCGTTACGTGAACATCTTCTGGCAGGCAGTCAGCGGCAGATTTCAATTCGCAGTCACGAAGTGGCTATTGCCACCACTTATATCAAAGCCATTTCGATTCAGAATCAGATCAAAGGCCGTATTTGTGCCCTGATTCCTTACCAGCAGCGGCTGATCGTACAGGTTGATTGCGGTTGTATTTTGTTGGCAGAAATTACTAAAGCCGCTGTACTAGCGATGCAGTTAAAGGAAGGCGACTGGGTTTATTGTCTGATCAAGACTCACAGTATTGTTTACCTCGACGAGCTGGAAATGCTGCCGCAACATCATATTGTCAGTTATGGCAGTGATTACTATCTGAACTTACATTCCAACCCTGTTTGACCGTGCCATAGTTTCTTTAGAGGGAATAATTAATTCCTGTTTCGTTATTTACTTTGATACATATCGATGTAGAATTTAGTAACCTTAAGTTTTTCAGGGTTGCTTTAGCTTGAGCGGTTCACTGGCGGTGATGCTCAATTGAGAATGCCAAAATCCATGACTGGAGATTGATCATGAAAAAAATATTAACCACGCGGCAGGCAATCCAATTGTCAGTTGCTACCTGTATGGGAGTCAGCAGTTTTGCCGGTGTGGCGGCTGAAGCGCTGAATGCCGATCCTGCGGCAACCCGTTTGCCGGCACCGACTTATACGCGCGCTCCGATGGCTGCTTATAACTTTATGATGGATGATCCGCTGCTGGGGAACAGCTATGAGAAACCAGTCTGGAATTTACACGAGGCACTGAAACTGCCGGACTGGTTATCCGTAGGGGTGGAGCAACGGACCCGCTATGAATCGGTATCGGATGCGTTTAAAGGCACCTATAAGCCATCGACAGGCACCCCACAATACTCAAATGGTGGTGACCAGATGATTGCCCTGCAAAGCGATATCTGGATTCAGGCCAGATTCAATAAATTCCGTTTTGCTACCGAGTTTCTCGATGCCAGAACCACTGGTCAAGATTCAGGCAATGCCTCGCATGCTGTCCCTTATCCAATGAATAATTCTTCGGTCGATACCCTCGATTTTGCACAGGCTTATGTGTCCTGGGCCGATCAGAATGCCTTTTTCAGCGGACTGGGGGCAGAAGTGAAAGTGGGTCGTCAGACCATGGATTTAGGCAGCCGCCGGCTGGTGGCGAGACCGATTTTTCGCAATACCGTCAATAATTTCACCGGGATCAGAACCCGGGTGATCGATTATGACAACTGGCAGTTCAATGCTTTTGTCACCATGCCGGTGCTGCGCTATCCGAATTTCAACTCAAAAACGCCGGATCAAAATCTGCAAAACCACGCCCAGTGGGATCAGGAAGATACCCATACCTGGTTTTCCGGCGGCATTCTGGAAGGCAGCAGGCTGTATAAAGACATCAATGCCGAAGTGTATTTATACAATCTCGATGAAGGTGACAGCAGCCGCAATCCGACCCGGAACCGACGTTATTTCACCCCGGGCCTACGCTTTTATCAGAAACCGTCCAAAGGCAGTTTTGACTTTCAGGCTGAAGGCATGGGGCAGTTTGGTACGGTGAAATATGCGGCAACTTCGACTTACGCTAATACCACTCAAAACCATGAAGCCTGGGCTTCGCATATCGAAGCGGGTTACAGCTTTGATCTGCCCTGGTCACCGCGTTTGTTTCTGGAACATGACTACGCCTCGGGCAGTAAAAACTGGAAAGATCACAGTTCATCAGCTGTCGATGGCCGCTTTGATCCGCTGTATGGCGCCTCGGATTTTGATTTTGGACCTACCGGCATTTATGGAGCCTTCCAGCGCAGCAATATCAATTCGCCAGGCTATAAACTCGATTTCGCGCCGCGCAGCGATATGTCGTTCAGATTCCAGCAGCGTCTGGTCTGGCTGGCATCGGGTAGCGATTGCTGGGGAGGTAATACCTGTACTGCGGCCACTACACCGGCACTGGCAAACGGTAATGGTACTTATGTCGGTGATCAGATCGGTTTTACCGGTCGCTATAACTTCAACAGCAGTCTTAATTTTGATGCCGGCTGGTATCACTTGATTAAGGGCGATTTTGCTAAATCGGCGAGAGTCACTTCTTCAACGGGTAGTTTGCAAGCATCTTCTTATACACCGCCCGGCGCCGATACCGATTATTTCTTTGTCACCAGTCAGCTGAGGTTCTGAGAATCTTCCTGACATAAACCCGGCCAATTGAAGGCGTTGGTCTGTACACGGAAGCTGCCAACCGATTGAAGATCAGCGCCTTCAATAGGTCGGGAATGACTAGCGTTTTAACCGAATCAAGTATCACGGAGCATATTATGTTTAATTTCAAAATTTGTTTAACCCTGCTGCTGGGACTGTTGTTCACTAGTCAGGTGGTGTTGGCTGAAGCCACCATTGTCGCGGTGGCGGCCAATTTCAGCAAACCGATGACCGAAATCGCTGACAGCTTTAACCAGGCCACCGGCCACAGCGCCAAATTATCGTTTGGCTCTTCCGGCAAATTCGTCGCCCAGATCGAAAACGGCGCGCCGTTTGAAGTGTTTTTATCTGCTGATGAAAGCAGTCCGGCCCGGCTGGTGCAGAATGGTTTGGCGGTTGCTGATAGTCGCAGTCCTTATGCTATCGGCAAACTGGTGTTGTGGTCTGCCAGCGCTGATTATGTCGATCAGCAAGGCAAGGTGTTAGCGAATGCTAATTTCAAACATCTGGCGATTGCCGACCCGAAACTGGCGCCGTACGGGGCGGCGGCGGTTGATTATTTGCAACGGCAGGGCTTGCTGGAAAAACTGCAGGCTTCGCTGGTACTGGGCGAGAACATTACCCAGGCGCAGCAGTTTGTCAGCAGCGCTAATGCCGAGCTGGGCCTGGTAGCGCTGTCGCAGGTTTATGAAAACGGCAAGATCACCAGTGGCTCCGGCTGGATAGTGCCCACCAGCGATTACGCCCAGATTCGCCAGTCGGCGGTTTTACTGACACGAGGACAGACCAACCCGGCTGCGGTTGCCTTGCTGGCTTATTTAAAAACCCCGGCCGCGCGTGCGATTATCAGCCGATATGGCTATGATTTGCCCTAATTGTTGCCATTTACCGCTACTATGCTGAGCCCGGAAGATCTGAATACCTTATTACTGACATTGAAACTGGCTAGTCTGGCAACCCTGATCATGCTGTTGCTGGGGACGCCGCTAGCCTGGTGGCTGAGTCGGACCCGGGTCAGATGGAAAGCGGTCGTCAATGCTGTCGTCGCCTTGCCGCTGGTGTTGCCGCCCACGGTGCTGGGTTTTTATCTGCTGCTGGTAATGGGGCCGCAGGGCTTGGTAGGGCAGTTCAGTCAATGGGTCGGTCTTGGGCAATTGCCGTTCAGTTTTGCCGGATTGGTGGTGGCATCGGTGCTGTATTCGTTGCCGTTTGTGGTACAGCCTTTGCAGACTGCGTTCGCGGCCATCGATCAACGCTGGCTGGATACTGCGGCTACCTTGCGGGCCGGGCCGGTTGACTGTTTTTTTAGTGTGGTTGTGCCGTTGGCGAAACCGGGCTTTCTGAGTGCCGCTGTGCTGGGGTTTGCTCACACCGTCGGTGAATTCGGCGTGGTGTTGATGATAGGCGGCAATATTCCCGGGCAGACCCGGGTGGTGTCGGTACAAATTTACAATCATGTTGAAGCACTGGAATACGCTCAGGCT
>CAIUWU010000074.1 GCA_903902945.1 uncultured Pseudomonadota bacterium | reverse complement strand
ATCTGGCGAATGGTTTCCAGAAAAGGCAATGATTCAATATCGCCAACCGTGCCGCCGACTTCAACCAGCGTGACATCACTGCCTTCGGCGCTGGCATAGACCCGACGCTTGATTTCATCGGTAATATGCGGAATCACCTGAACTGTAGCGCCCAGGTATTCACCTTTTCGCTCATTACGTAAAACCTGTTCATACACCTGACCGGTGGTGAAATTGTTTTTCTTGGTCATCGTGGTTTTTAAAAACCGCTCGTAATGACCTAGATCGAGATCGGTTTCAGCACCATCTTCGGTCACAAACACTTCGCCGTGCTGAAAGGGACTCATGGTACCCGGATCGACATTGATATAAGGATCAAGCTTGGTGATGGTGACTTTTAAACCCCGATCTTCAAGAATCGCGGCCAATGAAGAAGCAGCAATGCCTTTTCCCAACGAAGAAACGACACCACCAGTAATAAAGATAAATTTTGTCATGTACTTTTTGCGCCCTATTTAGCGGATGACAATAGAGGGGAGGTTCAAAAAGGCCTGAATTTTAACAGTTTTATCTTGGCAGCGCCTGAATTATTAGCCTGAATCACCGGGTGACGATTTTTTCACAGCGCAAATACCGCAAACAGCTGGCGCCTGCTGTAAAATGCCCGGAATTTTTAGCTGATGTAAATCGAATCACGAGCACACGCATGGAAAAATCAATTGTACTTACCGGCATCACAACCACCGGCACACCTCATTTAGGTAATTATGCAGGTGCCATCCGTCCTGCTATCAAGGCCAGCAAAGACGAACACAGTCGGCCATTTTATTTTTTGGCCGATTACCATGCGCTGATCAAATGTCATGAGCCTGACCGTGTCAAACAATCCAGTCTGGAAATTGCCGCTACCTGGCTGGCACTGGGCCTGGATACCTCAAATGCCGTGTTTTATCGCCAGTCTGATGTTCCTGAAATTCTGGAATTGAGCTGGATTCTGACTTGTGTCACAGCTAAAGGCCTGATGAACCGTGCGCATGCCTATAAGGCCGCTGTTGCTGAAAACGAAGAGTCAGAAGGCAGTGATCCTGACAAAGGCATCACCATGGGGCTGTTCAGCTACCCCATTCTGATGGCCGCCGACATTCTGATGTTCAACGCCAATAAAGTGCCAGTCGGTAAAGACCAGATTCAGCATATTGAAATGGCGCGTGATATCGCCAGTCGTTTCAACCATATCTACGGCGAGCATTTTGTGCTCCCGGAAGCCGTACTCGACGATAACGCCGCCACCTTGCTGGGGCTGGACGGCCGCAAAATGAGCAAAAGCTATAACAATACGATTCCGTTGTTCGAGCCCGAGAAAAAATTGCGCAAACTGATTAACAAAATCAAAACCAATTCACTGGAACCCGGCGAACCCAAAGACACTGAAGGCTGCACCCTGTTCGGCATTTACCAAGCTTTTGCTCATGCACACGAAATTGAGGAAATCCGTAAACGTTATGCCGAAGGCATCGCCTGGGGCGAAATGAAACAGATATTATTTGAAAAAATCAACGATGAAATCGCACCGGCCCGTGAACGCTATGAAGCATTGCTGGAAGCGCCGGAACATATTGAACAGCAATTGCGCGAAGGCGCCGAAAAAGCGCGCGCCATCAGCGCGCCTTTTATTCAGACACTGCGCGAAGCAGTTGGCATTACCTCAATCAGCAAACGCTGATCGATCAACCACAAAAATCTGACAGCAGTGAAACACCCGGTATCACTGCTTTTTAGAGTCAGACTAAATTTCATACTATAATGCTGGGTCATTTTTATCCTGTAAGGTCATGACAAGAAAAAAAACCACGTCGGTATTCGAAGATTCGATGGCGGAACTTGAAGCACTGGTCGAGCAAATGGAACAGGGTGATATTTCACTGGAAGAGTCATTGAAGGCTTTCGAACGCGGCATCAAACTAACCCGGACCTGCCAGCAAGCCTTACAGGACGCCGAACAAAAAGTGCAAATCCTTTTAGAAAAAAACGGCCAACAAACACTGGAGCCATTTAGCAATGAGTAATTTAAAAATCTATCTTAGCGCCTGCCAGAATCGCATTGAACGCGCTTTAGATGCCCGCCTTCCCAGCGAAAACATTTTGCCGCAAACCTTACATCAGGCGATGCGCTACAGCGTCCTGGACGGCGGCAAGCGTACCCGCCCCTTGCTGACTTATGCAACCGGCCAGGCTCTGGGACTGAGCGAAGAAATTCTGGATGCGCCTGCTTGTGCCGTTGAGTTTATTCATGTGTATTCGTTGATTCATGATGATTTGCCAGCAATGGACAATGATGATCTGCGCCGCGGCAAACCCACTTGTCATAAAGCGTTTGATGACGCAACAGCGATTCTGGCCGGTGATGCTCTGCAAGCACTGGCATTTGAAATTCTAGCTACCGATCCAGACATCAAAGTCAACGCCGAAGCCCGACTGAAAATGATTCACTGCCTGACCAGAGCCAGCGGCTCGCAAGGCATGGTCGGCGGCCAGGCTATCGACTTGGGCTCAGTAGGCACCAAACTGACTTTGCCTGAACTGGAAAACATGCATATTCATAAAACCGGCGCCCTGATTCGCGCCAGCGTCAACCTGGCGGCCTTATCAAAACCCGATCTGGACCCAGCAATTGCCAAACAACTGGATCACTATGCCAAATGTATCGGCCTGTCATTCCAGGTTAAAGATGACATTCTCGATATTGAAAGCGATACCGCCACACTCGGTAAAACTCAGGGTAAAGACAACGACAACGATAAACCTACCTATCCAGCACTGCTGGGTATGGCCGGCGCCAAACAAAAAGCCCAGGAACTCCATGAACAGGCGGTGGCAAGCCTGAGTAGCTTCGGTAAAGAAGCAGACCTGCTCAGAGATTTATCGCTCTACATCATTGAACGCAGCCACTAAGGGTTGGCCTCAGCATTTTCAATGATTTAAAGGAATAACTATAAACATGACACTGTCTGCCGATTTTCCACTTCTGAATACCATCAACAGTCCCACTGATGTCCGCAGCCTGGGCAAGGAGCAGCTGCTTCAGCTGTCTGATGAGCTGCGTCGTTATCTGACCCATACCGTTTCCATTTCCGGCGGCCACTTTGCTGCCGGCCTCGGTACCGTCGAACTGACTGTAGCCCTGCATTATGTGTTTAACACTCCGGTCGATCAGCTGGTCTGGGATGTCGGCCATCAGGCCTATCCGCACAAAATCCTCACCGGTCGCCGTGACCGCATGCCCACTATCCGCACCCTGGGCGGCGTTTCTGCCTTCCCGTCACGCGACGAAAGTGAATTCGATGCCTTCGGCGTCGGCCATTCCAGCACCTCGATCAGTGCTGCATTAGGGATGGCAATCGCATCGCAACTGCGTGGCGAAGACAAAAAAATGGTCGCCATTATCGGCGATGGCAGCATCACCGGCGGCATGGCCTTTGAAGCGATGAACCATGCCGGTGATGTCAATGCCAATCTGCTAGTGATTCTGAACGACAACGACATGTCGATTTCACCACCGGTCGGCGCCATGAACAATTACCTGACCAAGGTGTTGTCCAGCAAGCTATATTCTTCCGTGCGCGAAGAAAGCAAAAAAGCCCTCAGCAAAATGCCTTCAGTCTGGGAGCTGGCCCGCAAAACCGAGGAACATGTCAAAGGCATGATCGTGCCCGGCACCCTGTTTGAAGAACTCGGCTTTAACTATTTTGGCCCGATCGACGGCCATGATGTCGATATGCTGGTGGAAACCCTGGAAAATCTCAAAGATCTGTCCGGCCCGCTGTTCCTGCATGT
>CAIUWU010000073.1 GCA_903902945.1 uncultured Pseudomonadota bacterium | reverse complement strand
TGACTTTAAAGCTTCGACTTGACTATCCAAGCTGGAAACCTTTTGAGTTAACTGATCGACACTTGACTTAGTAGCACAACCCTGGATCAAAGCCATACCAGCAATTACGATAACAATCTTATTCACTATAATCCCCCCAAAGGCAGTTGAATATCAAAACATCAGCCAAACAAATTTAAAAAATAACAATACATAACAAAAATTTTCAATAAATTATATCATTTTAAATCAAATTACAGCAAGCCTCACCCGCACATAATAAACTTAAATTTTACAATAAGTTAGCCTATATAAATTATCTTTTCAAATCTTTGCATATTGTTATCGAAAAACGCATCCCTAAGATAATAACAGCACTGCCGGAACAATAATTTGTTGTCAACGGATGTTTTCATCAAATATTTTTACGCTTATTGACATTATGCACCAACTCATAACCAATTACCAGCAATTTGTCTCATCTAATCATCTATCTTTATGAACTCAATTCATGCAATTAATAACAAAAATACAAATAAAATAACAATACCGCTGTTTTATTATCTTTTATAAACAACACATTCTTTTTTATCACCAAATATAATCGCGCCCAATCACCCAACAGATCCGGCGATTGATAGTGAAGAGCAGTCTTTGCTATATTAATGTCGCTCGATATGCAAATGCCGAATTGCAGCAAAAAATTTCAAAAATAAAAATATTTCTTCGCCCATATATGAAAATTTCATTTGAATATCAAAATACTGATCGCGACTGGCATCGCATTAGTATTACTTATGAAATTGAACCACATGATGTCGACCAGAAACTGAACATTCTCAAACGTCAATTTCCTGCCTGTGCACTTAGAGCACTAGATGAAAATAACCAGGTAATTGCCATTCTTTATCAGACATAAACCTGCATTAATATGATCTTAACTTTCCAAATTCAGAAACAGGATGGCTGTTGGCAATCGATAAGTGCTCCATTAGATATTGAATATGATCAAATCACCGGGCTTATACGTTATTTAAAAATGACTCACAAGGAAGGTATCATTCGAGTAATTTCGGAAAGACAAGAAGTGATATTCAAGGAATCCATCGAAATTTAAGTAAAAACAACGTGATTAGTAAAAAGCAAAAATCAAACGAGGAATCAGATAGTTACCCGGAAAGATTATTAGAACTCGAGCAGTTTATAGCGGAAATCCAGGATGACATAAAACATCCACTAAACCACCCCAAGCACCCTCAACATACTCAAGTTTTGAATGCCTATAACACACTGGTTGAAACCGCCGAAGCCCTTCGCCATGCATGGCTTACAGCGCCAGAATCCAAAAAGTCCAGACGTGAATAACATTAAAGCCATGTAATCAATTGCCCGATACTCCGACAATATCCCGCCATATATTCCAGATGCCACAATAAATCGAGTCAAACTATAAACAGCTTATCAACACATCCAGCCATCGGTTTTACAGGAAAAAACCCACAAAATCAGCTTTACGATTAAAAGCATTGAAGACGACCGAAACCCGGTGTTAGCCTGTCAAACTTAAAACCAATAGAGGCATGCGTATGATTCCCGATTTCTTTCAGGCCATGATGGTGGGCTTTATGATTGCCATCCCGGTTTTCTTTATTTACCAACGGGCAGGCTTTAATCCGGTCTGGTCATTGCTGGTTTTCCTGCCAGGATTCGGCTTGTTGCTGGTATTTATGCAGCTGGCCCTGCTACCCTGGCCCAACGCTCAACAGACAGGCAGAAAATTATGATCGATTTATTGCTGGTTCTGCTGCCGCTATTTACCCTTTTTTGTTTATGGCTGGGCTACCGGATTCTGGAAAAAGCCGGCCTAGACGGACGCTGGACGCTGATTCTGCTAATTCCGGTAGTCAATGTGGTGATGATCTGGCTGTTTGCGTTTTGCGAATGGCCTCTGTTACCCAAACACCGCCAGTCCGATTAAGGTGCGATTACTGCCGGGCCATAAGCTGAAAGACGACTCAGGGCCTGACGCTGCTGTTCGGCAACCTCGAGCTGCAACTTATAAGCCGCATAGTATTTGTAAATATTGCGGACATAGGTGGTGGTCTCCCAGCCAACCCGGTCGGCGGCCACCAGCTCGACATGGTTAAACCAGCGATCAGGATTCAGGCCGCGCATCTCCGCCTCACGGCGTAAACGATTAATGGTGCCGGGGCCGGCGTTGTAACTGGCAAATGAAAACAAGGTACGGTCATCGCCCTGAAAGTCTGCGTCGGCAAAATAGCGTGACATCAGTTCGTCTAGATATTTGGCGCCGGCATGAATATTGGGCTCCAGTAATTTAATATCGCCTACCTTTAAACTGCTAGCGGTTGACGGCAATACCTGCATCACGCCAATCGCCCCGGAAGGCCCGCGTTTTTCCTGCTTGAGCTGCGATTCCTGATAACCCTGCGCGGCCAGCATCAGCGGATCAAACCGGTATTGATCACCGTATTTCTCAAACAGTTTCTGCAATATTTCAAAGCGTTCCCAGTCCCGGTCTGCAGTGTTGTTGGCTATTTGCTTGATCTGTTTATTAAATGCCACCAGCCGGTTATCAATGAAATGCAGTTTTTTGACATCGTTCAGATAAAAATCCGCCAGTTCAGCTTTTAATAACGGACTCTGTTTTCGCACCGCCCAGCCGGAATGACCGCCTTCCCGAATAGCCACCTCGGTAACCTGAATCTTCGGCAAAACCTTGGCCCAGACCTGCGCTTTCCAGTCGTCGACAATAATCAGGCTGACCACACCGGCATTGAGCATTTCCATTAAATCTTCGTCTTCAATCGCATCCGGCACGCTGACGATTTTCACCGGCGCTTTGCCTTGGGTAGCAAATCGCTGATTCAAGGTCTGCAAGCTATGGTAGTAACTCGAAGACTGCCGTACATGCACGGTTTCCCCCGACAAATCATCCACTGATTCGACCGGAACAGAGGCGGGGCCGGTCAAAACCCGTTCCGCTACCTGACGGTCGCTGGGAGCAAAGAAGTCAACCTGAGTCAGTCGCTCGCTAGTTTCGGTCAGATTACCGGCAGCAATATCACCGAGACCGTTGATCAGATCGTCCAGCAAGCGTTGCCGGGTAGTCGGCACAATCACCACCGTCAGCGGCCGCCGACCCAGTTGTTTGCGGTATTTGGTGTTGATGTAGCGTTCAAATTCATGCACCAGATCAGCAGTCAATCCCCGCGCCTGACCTTTGTCATGAAAATAAAAAGTCCGGCTGTAAGGCACCAGCACGCGAATCAGGGTACGGTCGAGCATTTGGTCAAAGTCACCGGTCCAGGTTGCGTTATCCAACGACAATTGGCGGGTATCTGACTGAGTTTCAGCTGCTAGCCCCATAGCCGGGCTTAACACGATACAACTCAACAACAAGGATTTGATTATGAAATTCATCACTAAGATTTAGACAGTTCCAACAGATCAGAACCTGGGGGTTAAAATTGCGGGCATTTTATAAACAATAAAAAAGGTCTGCCAGAAAACTGACAGACCTTTGCGTAAGACACTCAGCAAAACTTAGGGTTTAGCGGCATTCAAATGTTGTACCGCCTCTTCGGCGGCTTTGGTGGCCACATCGGCATGTCCCATTTTGCCGTGGGTGATGGCCTCATTTAAAGAATTGACCGCAGCATCAGCATGGGTTTTAGCCTCACCCTTGGCGACACTGGCGCAGTGTTTGGCATGTTTAACCGATTCTTCGGCATGTTCGACCAATACCGGCGCATGACCGGCCTTGCCATGACTGACCGCCGCATTGGCATGCTCAACAGCTTGGGCATGATGATCTTCGGTGGCCAAAGCGGCACCGGTCAAGAGCGTAAAAACTAATGTCGTTAATGAAACTATTTTTTTCATGTTGCTCTCCTGAAGGTATTAAACCAACCCTGTTGCTATTCAACAGTGATTGATGCGAGGCTCAAAGTAAACCCCGCCGCCATGCTAACACTGATATCAATACAAAAAAACAATATTAATTCAAAGGGTTAATTAACACAGCCCTAAACCACAAGTATCAAGCCCTTGCCACAAAAAAGCCCGGATCTGGCTATCCGGGCCTGGCGGCGTTACATCAGAGGCAACCTCAAACCTTGCGCTTTTTATGCCATTGCCAGCCAATCAGCAAGGCTACCAGTACCCCCAGTAACATTAGCAGCGAGCGTGGTTCCGCGACTTTGACCGAAGCATGATTGTCATCTTTAAATTTAAACTTAACCAGCACGCCCACGGCCGGATCCGTCACATTGATGCTCAACGATTTGGCTGACAGATTCAATAACTGCACTTCACTGTTATCAAACGGTTTGTTGTTGCGCTTATCGGAACTGACCAGATTGGGAAATAAGGGCTGATTGCTTAACTTAGCAACTTTCAGGTGTCTGGCAAGGTCTGCTTCGATCTGAGCCGTGGTCTTGCCATCGGTTCTGATCTGTACCGGATTCTGACCATCGAGGGCAATTTCAATCAGCCCCTGTGATGCCAGCTTGGATTTACTGGCGCTGAAGTTATCCAGATATTCGACATCCGCCGCCAGCACTACATCAACCGCCAGCTGCACCCCATCAGCGGCAAAGCTTTTGTTGACCAGATCAAAACTCAGCGGCTGATTGCTGTAATCTCTGACGGTAACCGTGGTCAACGAGTAGCCCTCACGATTGCTGAGCACCAATTCGGGCTGATCGGCAGTCTGATTGACATTAATGCCGCGCCAACCCGGATCGAGCTGAATCATGCCGTCTTTGATTGCTGTTACCAATTTCTTGGTGATCGCACCGGGATTAGCCGCATCGACTTTGCCGGCATTCAAAAAACTGAGCCCGGTACTGTGATAGCGCTCACCATCATCAATACGCCATTCAACGGTATAGGAAAACAATGAATCACTGGCTTTGGCAGGCAGGCTGGTATGAATTCTCAGTCGGTCCTGCTCGGCCGGAGTTTTAACCGCAGCGACTGCTCCGGTCATGGCGGTCAAACCTGCTGTCAGCAGTAAAGCACTCGCTATTGATCTAAACATGATTAATCCTCATCGAACCGACTTGAAACCAGCAACCGGCTTATTAAAGCCGGCGGCCTTTATTGTTATTATTTTTTCAGATTAGCACCATGCAAACCGCATTCTTTCTTGGCCGCATCTTCCCACCACCAACGCCCTGCCCGTTCATGCTGATTCGGTAACACCGGTCGGGTACAGGGTTCACAGCCTATGCTGATAAAACCGTGCTGATGCAGACTATTAAACGGCACCTGATAGGCTTCGATATAGTCCCAGACCTGCGCCGAACGCCAGTTCAACAAGGGATTGAATTTGATCAGGGTTTTCCCGGTACCGGAAAAAACGCTGTCGATCTGGACTTCGGGAATCTCCGCCCGGGTATCCAGACTCTGGTCTTTGCGCTGTCCGGTAATCCAGGCGTCCACCGTCGCCAGTTTGCGACGCAAAGGTTCCACCTTGCGAATCGCACAGCATTGCTGATGACCGTCTTCATAAAAACTGAACAAGCCTTTTTGTTTGACAAAACTGTCCAGTTGCTCTCGATCCGGGGTCAGCAGCTCAATTTCGATCTGGTAATGTTTTCTGACCTGTTCGATAAACCGGTAAGTTTCGGGATGCAGTCGCCCGGTATCCAGAGAAAACACTTGCACCGTTTTATTGAGCTGCAAAGCCATATCAATCAACACCACATCTTCAGCACCGCTAAAAGAAATCGCGATATTGTCAAACCCGGCCAGAGCGGCTTTTAAAATGGTGCGAGGATTCTTGCCTTGCAATTCGCTTTGCAGCGCGTTGATATCAAATGCCGTCATGGTATTAGCTTTGGGAAAAATAGCGGGTTAAGAAATCATCAAAACTGAGGGTATCGTTGGCCTCAATGTCTGCCTGTTTGCGTCTGGAGGCCGCTGCCATTTGTTCAAACGAGGCGCGGATGCCCGCCTCTAAAGACTGGGCATTGAAATACTGTTTATGCAGCGCCGAGGTATTGGTGGCAAAACAGCCGAACTCCTGAATATTCTCTTGCATGCAGGCCAGAATCCGCGCCGAAGGGGTCAAGGCCGGATTTTTGACAATCGCCAACTGTTGCTGTAATGCCAGTTGATAAGGTTGGTCGATGCTGCCTTGATCCAGCAAGGCGCAAATCGGCTGCATGGCATGCAGAATCTGATTGGCCCAGTCGCGCAGACTGATGGCTTCACCGTTTTTATTCAACATCAACCCGGGTTTGCGGCCCTGATTGGCAACCAGCAATTGGTTACTGTTATTAATCTGCAACTCGCTTTGCTCCTGCGCCGGACTATCGTGCAACAAACAGCTAAGCAAAAAGGCTTCGATAAAACGCGCAGTACTTTCATCGATACCGATCGGATTAAACAGATTCAAATCCAGTGAGCGCATTTCCACATACAACACCCCCCGGCGTTTCAGCGCCAGGGTCGGCTTTTCGCCGGACTGGGCAATCTGCTTGGGGCGCATAGTGCTGTAAAACTCATTTTCGATCTGCAGAATATTGGCATTCAGCTGCTGGTATTCACCATCGACCTTAACCCCAATCGCTTCATATTCAGGATAAGGGGTATTAATTGCTGCACTCAGGCTGGCGACATAGCCATCCAGCGAGTTGTAATCAATTTTAAGACCCGCCTGATTTTTGCTTTTGTAGCCTATGTCACTCATCCGCAATGAAGTGGCATATGGGTGATAGACCGTGTGTTGGTCAAACTCTTCAAACTCGGCCATTAATTGTGGCCGGCTGTTAAAGAAGGTTTTACAGATCGCCGGCGAGGCGCCAAACAGATACAGCATCAGCCAGCCCTGACGCTGGAAATTGCGGATCAGCCCGAAATAGGCATCGGAAATAAAACTGCCCAGATCGCTGTCCTGACCGCTGGCGCGATGCAGCAACGGCCACAGTGCATCAGGAACCGAGTAATTGAAATGAATCCCGGCAATGGCTTGCATGGTACGGCCATAACGATGCCATAAGCCCTTACGGTAAATATGTTTCATCTTACCGATATGGGAGCTGCCGTATTCGGCAATCGGCACACTCAGATCGCCTTCAATCCCGCATGGCATACTGGTTGCCAACAGCATTTCATTATCGAGATGACTGTACACAAATTGATGAATCTGATGCATATACGCTAGCGTCTGCTTGATATCGGCAAACGGCGGCGTAATGAATTCGAGTAAAGCTTCAGAATAATCGGTGGTAATGGAAGGGTGAGTCAGTGCCGACCCCAGGGCTGCCGGGTGAGGCGTCTGGGCAATATCACCGTCGGCAGTGATGCGTAAACTTTCTTTCTCGATACCTTTGAGACCTTGCTTCAAAACAGCTTGCTGCTGATTATCAATAATGACTTGCAAGCGATGCGGTAAAGGGTACTGTGTATTGGTCATAACAGTGGACAAAATGCCCTGATGGCTGCTGTAAAATCGCGACATTATACGGACTGCAAATAAAAATGCTGAACAATAAGGCGCTTATGGGGCGCTTAGTGATTGATCAATAGAACAATCGCTTAGATCTGATTCAACAGCGCCAATTCGCCAGGATGTGGTTTCATATAGTAAGAACCGTCAATGAAAGGATCGGGCTGACGCCGGAAGTGATGACGTAACAGGGTCAGTGGCACAATCAGCGGCAGGTTGCCCACTCGATATTGCTCTATGGTTTCGACCAACTCCTGCTTGTCGTCACTATCGAGCTTGGTTTTCAGATAGCCTTGGATATGCTGTAACACATTGACATGATTACCCCGATTAGCAACGATTTTCAGGCAGGCCATTAGCTGGACAAGATATTGATCAGCCACTTGTTGCAGATTGTCGGCACGCACATCAGCCACCAGTCGGCCCAGATCTCGCGCCAGGTTCTGGTTATGACTCATCGCGATCAGCTTGTGCTGGCTATGAAATACCATCAGGCCATGC
Organism: uncultured Pseudomonadota bacterium; assembly: GCA_903902945.1. Classification (GTDB taxonomy): domain Bacteria; phylum Pseudomonadota; class Gammaproteobacteria; order Methylococcales; family Methylomonadaceae; genus Methylomonas. Next base: position 5,659 of record CAIUWU010000073.1, on the reverse strand, counting down.
GTGGTCAGTCCTTGCTGACATAGCTGACGCCAGCGATACAACACGAACACTCTCTGGATGAAGTTCTCGCGCAAGGCCGGATCACCGAGCCTGCCCTCTTCTTCTATCGGTAAAGCCGGAAAATGATCCTGCAGGTAAGCGGCAAAAATACCGCGACCTTCACGAACCGGAATGTCATTCTTGTAAACTTTCACCCGTTCCATACCGCAACTGGGCGAGTCTTTCTTGACAATATAGCCGTATAAGTCCGGAATCCAGCCGGACTGCTGAGCCGACACCGCCTGAAGTTTTTCAGTAACATCAAAACCATGATCTTTAACGCCGACACAGCGCAGTTGCTGCTCTACCATTCGTAGCTGCACCGCTGGCCGGGGTATCCCCATCCCGCTGGCAACTTCGGGACAAAACGGTCTGAATTCAAAATACTGCCCCAGAGTCCGCTCGATATAGCTGTTGTATTTGTGCGCACCGTCATAACGTACCAGCTCACCCAGCAGGCAACTGCTGATACCAATCTTGATTTTTTCCATGAATTCGGGTTCCGGTTTTGCCTAACAATCGCCCCACTGGGTAATCATTTGCTGGCAATTAAATAAAATATTAGGGTACTGATCGAGGATCACCCAACGTAATCCAAATTCCAGAAACGCCAGCACAGTCAGTAGTCTGGCGGCACTGGCCCAGCGTTTTGATGAACATTTATCGGAGCAGCGCCAGACTGCGCCAGTCCAGTAAATCAAAGGCATCGTCATTATGATATGTACCGTCACCCAGCTGGCAACGGTAAAACTGCCTTCTTCAATGCGGTAATCGATATAAACCAGTACCGCATTGAACAGAATAAAAAATGGCCAGAAAGCATCTTTCAATCTCAGATGTCCCAGCCAGCTAGCGTGCAGATAATAATAGAGGCTTTGAGGGTTGCGGAATTCATAGAACTCGGCCGGCTGCGGGCTGATCCAGTCAATCAACACCGCCAACACTAAGATAATGCCAAAGGCTTCCCACTCATTAATAAAGTCGGTAAACGCAAACAATAAAGATAAGCTGTTTATTAACATTCAAAAATTCCTCATTGCTGAGCTTACCGTAAATTCCACGACTGGCTAGTCTATGCCTAGACTCTCGGCATCTACAGCTTGCTCGCCAGCCGGTTCGGCTACCGGACTCCCCAGAGTCTCACCCGCCATCAGTTGGTCGATCTGATACTTGTCGATGGTTTCCCAGTCCAGCAGCGCATGCGCCATGTTGTGCAGGATCTCCATGTGTTCCAGCAGAATGTCTTTGGCACGCTGATAGTTGTTATCGATGACATGGCGGATTTCTTCATCAATGATTTGCGCCATTTGCTCGGACATCGGTTTGCTTTGAGCGCCGAAATAACCGCCCTCATTTTCACCGTAATCCAAGGGTCCCAGTCGATCCGACAAGCCCCATTTGGTGACCATGTTGCGGGCCAGTTGGGTGGCGCGCTGAATATCGTTGGAGGCGCCGGTGGTGACTTTGTTTTTGCCGTAGATGATTTCTTCCGCCACCCGACCACCGAACAGACTGGCGATCTGACTTTCCAATTTGTCTTTGCTGGCGCTGTATTGATCGCGTTCGGGCAGGAACATGGTAATCCCCAGCGCACCGCCGCGTGGCATGATGCTGACTTTGTAAACCGGATCGTGCTCAGGCACCATGCGGCCGACGATGGCATGACCGGCTTCGTGATAGGCAGTCATCAGCAGTTCTTCGCGGGTCATCACCATGGTGCGTTTTTCGGCGCCCATCAACATTTTGTCGCGGGCTTTGTCAAGATTTTGCATGGTGACCTGACGTTGATTGTTACGCGCCGCAAACAAAGCGCCTTCGTTGATCAAATTCGCCAGCTCGGCACCGGAAAACCCTGGGGTACCCCGAGCAATGTCGCTCAAATTGACATCATCGGACAGCGGCACTTTATCCGCATGCACTTTCAGAATTTGCTCACGACCCTTGATGTCGGGTAAACCCACTTGCACCTGACGGTCAAAACGGCCCGGTCTCAACAAGGCTTTGTCCAGCACATCGACCCGGTTGGTGGCGGCGATGACGATAATGCCTTCGTTGCCGCTGAAACCGTCCATTTCCACCAGTAACTGGTTGAGAGTTTGTTCGCGTTCATCGTTACCGCCGCCCATGCCGCCTTGGCCACGCTGACGGCCCACCGCATCGATCTCGTCGATGAAAATAATGCAAGGCGCCCGTTTTTTGGCTTGTTCGAACATGTCTCGTACCCGTGAGGCACCGACACCGACGAACATTTCCACGAAATCGGAACCGGAAATCGAGAAGAATGGCACCCCGGCTTCACCGGCAATGGCGCGAGCCAGCAAGGTTTTACCGGTACCCGGCGGGCCAACCATCAGCACACCACGGGGAATTTTGCCACCGAGCACTTCGTATTTACCGGGATCGCGCAGGAAATCGACCATTTCCACCACATCCTGCTTGGCTTCTTCGACACCCGCGACGTCTTTAAAGCGCACTTTGACTTGATCTTCGGTCATCAGTTTGGCCCGGCTCTTGCCAAAGCCCATCTGACCGTTGCCGCCCATTTGCTGACGCCGCATGAACAAAACCAGCACGCCGATCAATAGCAACATCGGTGCCCAGGATAGGATGATTTGCATCCAAAGAGACTGCTGTTGAGGACGTTCGACCTTGATTTTGACATCATATTCGAGCAATTCATCTACCAGCCGGGCATCATTCGGATTATAGGTACGGAAACGGGTACCATTCTGACGGCGTCCAAAAACCTCATTGCCATCGATGACCACTTCGCTGACGGCTTTGTTACGAATATCCTGAATGAAATCAGAGTAAGAAATATCCTGATGCGGATCATAACTGGGCAGACCCGGCGAAAATACCGAATAAGCCACATAGGCACTCAACGTAAACAAAAGCAAAGGCAAGATGTATTTCTTCATTGCTGAACTCCAACCGAAAACTGATTCATCACCATGATTTGATCATCGGCGCATTATAGCCAGATGGTAAAAAGTTTATTATCCAGAAAAAATAAAGCTATTTGCTTATCAGGGTTTATATGAGTCTTATTTATTAGCGGTGGTTTTGCTAAGATGCCGGCAACAGATTAAGTCTTCAGCGTCAATCAAACAGGAGGGCGGCTTTATGAGAACAGCTAATATCATAAAATTACTGCTTTTTAGTCTGCTGCTGGTATCCGGCCAGAGTTGGGCCCGCGGTGGTCATGGGGGTGGCCATGGTGGCGGGGGCCATTTTGCTGGTCATGGCGGACACGGTGGTTTCAGTATCGGTTTTTACGGCGGTTATCCGTATTACGGCTATCCATTTTACCGGGATCCGTTTTTTTACGGTTACGGTTACCCCTATTACTCTTCACCGGTAATAATGACAGCACCGGCCACACCACCGACTTATATCGAACAGTCGCCATCGGTGCAAAGCCAGGAATTAGCCGCAGGCTATTGGTATTACTGTCAGAATCCGGCGGGTTATTACCCCTATGTCAAAGAATGTCAGGAACCCTGGCAGCAAGTTGAACCGACTCCTCCTTCATCTCGTTAAGGAAAACAGCCATGAAACCTATTTCCAAATTGACGATTGCCGCTTTACCTTTATTGCTTGGCGCCTGCGCCAGCCTGCCAGATGGGCCAAGCGTGATGGCGTTACCGGGCACTGGTCAGTCATTTGATCAGTTCCGAATCGACGACGCCAACTGCCAAAGCTATGCGCTGGGACAGGTAGGCGGCGTGAGCCCGCAACAAGCCAGCATTAATGCCTCGGCAGGCAGTGCTGTGGTCGGTACTGCGCTCGGCGCCGGCTTAGGGGCTGTGGCAGGTGGTGGCACCGGTGCGGCGATTGGTGCCGGCAGCGGATTAGTAGCAGGGACTATCGTAGGCAGCGGCGGCGCCAGTCAGTCCTGGTACACCACCCAACAGCGTTATGACATGGCTTATATTCAATGCATGTATGCCAAGGGGCATCGGGTACCCGTGAGCGGCCAGTTCAGTCCGCAAACGATCACCCCACCTCCGCTGCCACCCAGCAGTGCACCGCCAGCGCATATTCCGCCACCACCACCTGGCTCACCACCGCCACCGCCGCCGGTCAAATAAGCCTGATCTGGCTGTCGGCAACCGATTGTGATGTAAATCTGTTGTCGGCAGCTTAGTTTCTGGCGAAGGCCACCTGATAGCCGCTCAGAAAATCGCAGTCCTGCAAGTCATGGGCAATATCGGCAATCGAAACCGTGGTTTTATGTGCAGCTATCAGAATCAACCGCCATTCCTGCTGATTATCATAATTGCTAATCAGGGTACTGCTTTCCGAGACCCGATAGCCAAAACGATTCAGTAAAGCAGCGATTCTGGCCTGATCCGGCCGGTAATCGGGGCAAAACTGCAACACGACTTCCACCGTCTGTCGCGATGGCAGTATCGATTCCATGTAACTACCCCAGATCATGGTGGCAGCCACGATCAGCGTCAGCATGATCGCTGCAAAATAAAAGCCGGCGCCGCACATAATTCCAATCGCCGAAGAGGCCCAGATTGAAGCGGCCGTAGTCAAACCGCTAATATTGCGTCCTTCCTTCATAATCACACCCGCGCCCAGAAAGCCGACGCCGGTTACGATCCCCTGGATCACCCGCGTCACATCGGCACTGGCTGCCAGCGGCAATAAGCCGCCAAACCAGTATTGCGGATAGCCGATGATCACCGTCACCGCAGCCGATCCCATACAAACCATGCCATAGGTGCGCATGCCGGCGGCCCGGCCATGATAGGAACGTTCGTAACCGACGATCATGCCCAACAGCAAGGCGCCGACGATATTCAGCAGAATCATGGCATTGGCTTGCAGATGCGGCGCTGACCAGTAAGTCAGCCAGGTATCAAAATCAATAGCGTTCATTAAAGCCTTATCAGGGAAGCGACGCGGGCAAGATCAGACCTTGCGTTTAACATCGAGAATATTGGGTAACTGACTGATGCGCGACAAAACGCTGCTCAGTTGCTCGGCGCTTTCAACCTGAATGCTCATGGTCAATACCGCCGACAGATCATCATGGGTTTTTAACGCCGCATCACTGGTATGCACTTTAGCGGCAGTCAGTAACTGCGAAACATCGCTCAGCAGATTCTGGGCATTATAGGCATGCACAATGATCACCACGCTATGACGAGCCGACTGACTACCGCCCCATTCGGCGGCAACCAGTTTGTCCTGTTGGTCCTGACTGAGATGCTTGAGACTCTCACAATCCTGGCGATGAATGGTAATGCCCCGCTTATGGGTCATGAAACCGACAATCGGCTCACCCTTCAGCGGCTTGCAACAATGCGCCATCGTGGTTACCACATTATCGATACCGGCAACGGTAACCGTCGATTGCGCGCTGACTTTGGCTGCCACCAGTTTCAGGCGGGCCGGCTCCAGTTCTGGGATTTTCAGCGCTGCCGCCAGCTGACGATTATTGATATCGCCACGCCCCAAGGCCTCATAGAGCTGATCGGTATTACTCAGTTTGAAATGTTTCAGCAAATCGGCCAGATCAGGGTTTTTTACCCCCAAACGCTTGCTTTCTTTATCCAGCAACTGTTTACCGGCCGCAATATTCTCGCCCTGCTGCTGCTGTTTG
>CAIUWU010000072.1 GCA_903902945.1 uncultured Pseudomonadota bacterium | reverse complement strand
GTAATCAAAGGCAAGAGTGAGTCAAGCCAGCGCTTTCAATACAGTTGGCAAAAACAAGCGGGTGGAAGTTTTGTCACGCAAGTCATGCGTTGGGACGATAACGAATGGCAAGCAACTGGACTGGATGAAGATCAGGCCCGCGCATTATTTCCCATCAAAATCTTCAGCCAAAAGCAGATTTTGGCACTCGCTAATAATCCTCAGGCTTTGCTGGAATACATCGATGATTCGATTCGCGAGGAAAAGCGACAATGGCTAACTCGATTTGAGCAGAAAAAAACAGAGTTACTCGCAGCGCGTTTGCGGGTGCGAACGCTTAAGAAAGAGCTGGATAAAAAACCCGCCTTAGAGCTGGACTATAAGGAAGCCAGCCGTAAAGCAAGGGTGTTTGCTAACGCTAACTTTGGCACCCTTCTAAAAGCTTACCAACGCTCAATACAGCAACAGCGGGCAGTAGATGATTTTTTTCAGCTATTGGCCAATGATGTTAATGGTCTGCAAAGTGGTGTGGAACAGGCCGCCAATTTATCGGCGACCGAATTGACGGATTTTCTTGCGGAAACATCGGCTGAACAAACGGCCAAAGCAAACGCATTAGCGACAAGAGATACTTTAGTCGGCCAATACAATGAAATTGTCAGGCTGGTTGCAGACATGCAAACGCAGTTGCAATCAGCTAAACAGGCATTAGCTGCCAGCCAATGGAACACAGAGAATCAACAGCATATTAGCGTCTATCGTGATGAAACCGAGCGGCTAAAGAGTGAAGGTATTAACAGTGCAGAAGACGCTGCACTAGCGATTGCCAGTGAAGAACGGTTGAGAAAGCAATTAGAGCAGATCAAGCAGTTTGAGGTTGATCTTGAGCAAGCTGAACACGTTGCCAATGATGCTTTCAGCGCGTTGACTGAATGCCGCGTTGAATTGACAAAAATCCGTGAAGCGTTTGTTTCCGGTTTGTTTCAGCAAGATAACATGCTGAAAGTCGCTTTGCGTTGCATGGCGAGCACTAAAACAGAAGTTGGGCGTTTTCGCGAGATTTTACGTTTGGGCGGTGGCGACAACTTTGCCGGTGCTATCTGGCAGGAAAATGAAGAACAGACAACTGGGGTTCTTTGGGATTTAGTCAATATTTCCGATTCGGAATTAATTCCAGGAAGGCTAGAAGAATTAAAGCAGTCATTGGAGGAAATGAATCAGAAAAAACAGGATGCTTTGATTCTAAATACTAGGTTCCGTGCTGACTTAGTGAAACGTATTGAAAATTTACCCGCTGAAGTTTTTGATGAATTGGCGGTTTGGTTTCCAGAGGATGAAGTGACTTTAGAATATCGGCCCAGTCCTGATAAACAGTACAAAAATATTGCATTGGCTTCTGCGGGACAAAAAACGGCCGCTATGTTGTCGTTTCTTTTAGTTCATGGCAGTGAGCCGTTGCTGCTCGATCAACCTGAAGACGACCTCGATAACGCCTTGGTCTCTGAGCTAGTCGTTGAGCAATTGCGTAAAAACAAGGTTCGCCGCCAGTTGTTGGTCGTTACCCATAATGCCAATATCGTAGTGAATGCCGATGCGGAACTGGTGATGACGATGGACTTTAACGGTCAGATTAATTTGACCGCCTCGGGCGGTTTACAAGAGTTATCTGTGCGCAAAGCAATTTGTAATGTAATGGAAGGTGGCGAAATTGCGTTCCGCCAACGTTATAAACGGATTCTTGAAGATTTAAAAGGACGCGTTGAATGACTGTAGATGATTGGTTAAAACGCATTCGCCTAGGCGAAGATTCTACCTTGGAATTAAAGCGCGTCGTTATGCGTAGCGCGAATAAAGTCGATGGGCCACATCCCGACAGTTTGGCCGATGAACTGGCGGCAATGGCGAATGCGAGTGGTGGCACTTTGATATTGGGTGTTGATGATAAAACCAAAGACGTGATTGGCATTAACTACGCTTCGCTGGATGTCGTAGAAAAATGGTTGGGTGAAATTTGCCAGACTCGTATTAAGCCACCTTTGGACGTTTATTCTGAACATATCGAGTTACCCGATAATACGGGTCAATTGCAGCCGGTTATCGTATTGAAAGTGCCGCGAAGCTTAATGGTGCATAAAAGTCCAAACGGCTATTTCAAGCGTGCTCTTGATGCCAAGCGTGAAATGGAGCCAGAGGTTCTGGCGAGACTTTTTCAACAAAGAAGCCAAACTCGAATCATTCGTTTTGAAGAGCAAGCTGTTTCGGAAACGTCTTCTGAAGATTTTGATAGTCTTTTGGTTAGAACTTTTTTGCGTGATGGGGAAGGCAGCGAAGAGCAACAATTGCGAAGATTGCATTTGTTGACGGAATTGGACGAGAAATTGCATTTGTCGGTTGCTGGTGTATTGTTAGCAACCGCTAAACCAACCAAATGGCTACCTTCTGCATATATCCAGGCAGTTTCTTACAGC
>CAIUWU010000071.1 GCA_903902945.1 uncultured Pseudomonadota bacterium | reverse complement strand
AGGGTATCTTCCAGCGAAGAATAGTGGCTGATGATTTTGCTGAACCCGGTAATTTCGAACACGGTTAAAACCGATGGATTCAGATTACAAACCGTCAGGCTGCCGCTGAGATCAATCAGTTTATGGGTGATCAGCAACACCGAGCGCAATCCGGCACTGCTGATGTAATCAACTTGCTCAAAATCCAGAATCAGTTTCAGATGGCCGTTGTCAATTTGAGTAGCGGCAATCTGTTCCAGTTGCCGACTGGAGGCCGAATCAATCCGGCCCTGCAGATGCAGAATGGCAGCGGAAGGATGCAAAGTTGTGGAAATGTCGAGCACTGGTGATTCCTGTGGGTTAGACCGATTGGGGTTAGATAGCAAAGGATGGCTAGTCTATACAGTTGTCGCCGTTTTAGACACTGTTATTTGGTTTTTTACCGCAGGCTTAGCCAAGCGTCGGGATGAGCTTTTTAGGGTTATGCATCACTTAAAAATCCCCAAAATCGTCTGGCATTGCGACTATGGCCGTGGTACGACAAAGTTGTTTTCAAGCCAACTTATTGATTTATCGAGTCTGTCGAAAAATGGTCAATTTAAGCCAACCATTCGCAAATTAAGCAGTTAGCGTTAGTTTCAACTGCTAATCCCCAGACTTATCCACATGTTTTGTGGATAACTGCCACCAGCCACTGTCACGCCGGTAAAGGCTGATTTTTTGCCCGTGGTGTTGCAATACTCAAACATCAGCATCCTGGAGTTGAGGATTAACAATTACCTCTGGCTTTAATTTTCTGATCTAATGCGCGAAGGCTGTCTTTGTTAGAGACTGTTAGAGTTTAAATATTCAGTATGAGTTTATGAGAGTATCTTATTATCGTGTCGGACTTGCCGTTTTACTGATTTTACTGGTGGCTACGATCTTGCTGTGGTCGGATCGTCATTCACGTAAAAATCAGGTCGAATCGCCGCAGTCTTCGCGGCAATTTTCGCTAGCTTTATTGCTGCATAGCTCAAGTCCGGTTGTTGATGAAGCCAAGCAAGGTGTGCTGGATGGTCTGGCAGCGGCAGGATTTCGTGATGGTGAGACGCTAGCTATCACCAGCTACAACCCGGAAGGTGATTTGGCGACGGCGAATCTGATGGCTCAGAAAATTGTCGGCTCCGGTTACGATTTAAGTATTTCGCTTTCTACTTTAATGTTGCAGGTGCTGGCTAATGCCAATCAACAAGGCCATATAAAACATGTGTTTGGCTCTGTGACTTCACCTGTCAGCGCCGGTGTTGGTATCAAATCTCTCGATAGTCTTGATAAACCTGCTTATCTGACCGGTATTGCAACACCGCAGCCGGTAGCCGATATTTTCAAAATGGCCAAACAAATCAATCCCTCGCTGAAAGTGGTCGGTGTGGTCTGGAATCCGGCGGAAGTTAATTCTGAAATCTGCACCCGGATGGCACGGGAAATTTCCAGTCAGTTAGGGATTACTTTATTGGAAGCCCCCATTGAGCAAAGCAAAGATGTGCGTGAGGCTGCAGTATCACTGGTGGCTAGAGGTGCGCAGGCTTTCTGGGCGGGGGGAGACTTAACGGTAAACAACGCAATTGAAAGTCTGATTACGGTCGCACAGTCGGCGCATATTCCGGTATTTTCCAATATCACCAGTCATGCGAAGCGGGGTGGTTTGTTTGATCTGGGCGCCAATTACCATGATGTTGGTTTTGAGACCGGACGTATTGCCGGGGAAATATTATCGGGTGCCGATTCAGCACAGATTCCGGTGCGTAATTTTGTACCACGGCGCATTGTGGTTAATTTACAAACCATGACCAGGTTGCCGGCGGTCTGGCAGATTGATGATCAAATCAAATCACAGGCAGCAGAAGTAATTGATATTCATGGGGTCAGTCAGGTTGTGGCCAGTTCGATGACGACTACCGCCCAGGCCCCATCGCATCATATCTGGAAGCTGAAACGGGTGATGTATATTGAAACGCCGCCGGCCGAAGATGCCTTGCGTGGCTTTAATGACGGGTTTCGTGATGCGGGTTTAGTTAAAGACCGCGATTATCAACTGGTTGAAAACTCTGCTCAGGGTGATATGGCTTTGCTGCCGACGTTGATCGATGCGGCTAACAGTGACGGCACTGAATTACTGATCACTTTATCGACACCTACATTGCAAACTGCGATCAATAAAATTAAAAAAATTCCGCTGATCTTTACGCTGGTTTCCAATCCATTCATTGCTGGAGCCGGTACTGATGATAATCAGCATAAACCTAATGTCACCGGAGTTTACACGCTGGGCCCTTATGCAGAAATGGCGGCACTGGTTGCCAGACATTTTCCGCATTGGCATAAAGTAGGTACTTTATTTGCACCCGCCGAAGATAATTCGGTATTCAGTAAACAAGTCTTTACCGCACAAATGCAGGCGCAGGGCATTAGCGTAGTGGCTTTGCCGGTTAATTCCGCCAGTGAAATCAATGATGCTGCACTGGCACTGGCCAGTCAGCAAATCGATGCCATTATTCAGATTCCTGACAATCAATCCGCATCTGGATTTATGGCCATAGCCCAGGCCGCTTTCCGCAGCCGTGTACCGCTGCTGTGTTTTGCCGAAGCGGGCATTAAACAGGGAGCGGCGCTGGCCTACACGCTGGATTATTATCAGGCGGGTTATGATGCCGCCTTAAAAACGGTAGCAGTCATGCGAGGTCAGTCCCCGGCTGATATTCCGTTCAACAGACCCTCAAAAATGCATTTGATTGTGAATCAGGAAAACGCCAGATTGCAGGGTTTTAGTATTTCAGATGCCTTGCTTAAGCAAGCCGACCGACATTATCAGTAGCCCGGAACCGGGATGAATTGGAGATTACGTTAAGTGGAAATAGTGTCTTATCGCGATGGTAATGAAATGCGGATTGAACTGCGCGGGCGGCTCGATGCAGCCTGGAGCGGAAATGTCAGTAAATCTCTGCAGGAAACTTTACATGCCGGTTGCCATCAGGTGGCATTGGATTTATCTGGCGTTACTTATCTGAGTTCAGCAGGAATCAGGGTACTGGTGGTTTTAGCCAAGCAATTGAAAACTATTGGCGGTCAGTTACGCATCATTAACCCTTCAACTGCCGTTGAAACGGTGCTAAATCTGATCGGATTCCAAAATTTATTAGCCGCTGAAAAATCAGCAGCCCCGAGCCCGAGGCAAACTGTTGAATCAGATGCACCAGCAAGCACCGCCCCAGTCTCCCGTCTTTGGCGGCATGGTGAGCAGAGTTATCAGTTGTATCATTTAGATGCCGGACAGGCGGTGTCTGCCCGCTTGCTGGGTAATCCCGAATCGGTATTACAAGGCAAAGCCGCACTGTTAGCCAGCCATTGCCTGGACTTGACGCAACAGACTGTCGTAATTGGTTTGGGAGCCATTGGTGAAACCGACGATGCATTGGCTCAGGCCGGCGAACTGCTGGCTGTCAATGGTCTGGCGATTGTCAGACCGGGGTGTGATGCTGCGCATCCGGACTGGCTGGCCAGTGAAGGTAGTATGGTCGCCAAGCTGAACCTGATTTATGGTTGTCAGCTGACAGGCGAGTTTAGCCACCTGCTGCGGTTTGGTGAAGTTGAACAGCAAGCGGCAACCGGACTTAGTCAGCTGTGCGAGGCGGTACTGGCATTGTGTGGCGATCAGGCGGTTGTCGTCATGATTGCTGAAACCGCCAATCTGGTTGGCGCAGGATTACAGATTGCACCGCAAGCTGCTGGGGATGATCTGTTTGGTTTTCCGGACATCCGCGACAAACTGTTGTTCACCGCCGAACCGGCTTATCACCAGGAAACCAGTCTGATTGTCGGCATCTTGGCTCAGAATCCGCAAACCGAGCTGCTAGCTTATTTACGGCCTATGGCCGCCGATAGTCGGGTTTACGGACATTTTCATGCAGCGGTCGTGCCGTACCGGCCGGTACCCAAAGGCGCTATCGATTTGCAGGACAGCATTGATCAGCTGATGGAAAGCCAGACTATTCGTGATCTGCTGCATCTGATTAATGATGACCGTGCCGGAGTGGGCTCCGGAGAAAGTTATCTGCAGCGTGGTGCGGTCTGGTGTGCGCCATTGAAATTTGCCAGAGGGGAATCCGCATGACTTTACTGATAGGTGCTCTGACGCTGGGATCTATCCTGGCCTTGCTGGCAATTGGTGTTTATATTTCCTTTCGCATTTTCGATATTGCTGACATCACCGTCGATGGTTCGTTAACGTTTGGCGCTGCCGTTACCGGCGTATTACTGGTCAAAATGGGCGTAAACCCCTTGCTGGCAACCGGAGCCGGTTTTGTGGCCGGGATGCTGGCCGGTACCGTGTCGGGCGTGTTGCAGACTGTGTTCAAAATTAATTCTTTACTGGCCGGTATCCTGGTGATGACAGCGTTGTATTCGGTGAATCTGCGGGTGATGGGCCGGAGCAATATTCCGTTTCTGGGAGTCAAAAGTCTGGCCGGTTATTGCGAAACCATCGGACTGGAGCTGTTTGGTAGCGCCGATGTTGTCATATTGGGCTGGACCGTAGCGGCAGCGGATCTGGCAATATTCATGCTGATGATAAGCCTGCTGGTGCTGGTTGCTGTGTTGTTATGGTCATTCTTTCTAACCGATATAGGTACTGCGATGCGAGCTTCGGGTGACAATCCGCAGATGATCAGGGCGTTGGGGGGTAATGTGGAAGCCTATCGTATTGTTGGATTGGCCATTTCCAACGGGCTGGTAGGCCTGGCCGGTTCGCTGTGGGCGCAGTATCAGGGATTTGCCGATGCCCAGATGGGAATTGGCATGGTGGTCTGGGGACTGGCGAGTGTGATTATCGGTGAAGCCCTGGTCGGAGCCGGCAGCGTCGGCTTCGCAATTGTCGGTGCCATATTGGGGTCGGTTTTATTTCGGGAACTGGTGGCTATCGCATTATCGTTTGGTCTGAATCCTAATGATTTGAAGCTGATTACGGCAATTTTTGTGTTTGTGGCACTAATTCTGCCTGATAGTTTAAACAAGGTGCTCCACAAAATGCGCCGGGAGGCTATCTGATGCGTTCTCTGTTACAGCAGCCCGGTGCCGATGCGATGCTGACTATCAGTCATGCCTGTAAAACCTTTAATGCCAATACCGTCAACGAAGTCCGTCCTATGCGAGGTATTAATCTACACATTGCGGAAGGTTCATTCGTGATTGTGCTCGGGGGCAATGGTTCTGGAAAATCAACTCTGCTGAATGCTATTGCCGGTAGCTTCATGCTTGATAGTGGCCGGATTGCTCTGGCCGGAGATGATATAACCGACTGGCCGGAACATCGCCGGGCAGCTTTGATTGGTCGTGTATTCCAGAATCCGTTTTCCGGTACGGCACCGAATATGTCGATTGCAGAAAACTTTGCGCTGGCCAGCCGGAGAGGTTTGTTCCGGGGGTTGGGCTGGGCCTGTTCGGCGAAACGCAATCAAGAATTAGCTGATCGGGTCCGTGAATTGAAAATGGGACTGGAAGATCGTCTGGATACCGCAATCGGCAGTCTT
>CAIUWU010000070.1 GCA_903902945.1 uncultured Pseudomonadota bacterium | reverse complement strand
TCGATGTCGGCCAGACTCTGATTGAAGGGCAATACCACCAGGGCGTCGATAGGCAGCTTGGCGAACTGGATGGCTTTTTCCCGCAGACGGGTCAGGCGCGAGGGAGCGTGGTCGCCCAGAAAATATTCCAGGGGCTGCGGCTCGAAAACCAGCACAACGCTGGGGAGATGCAGGCGTTTGGCTTGTTGCGCCAGTTTTTCGATGACCTGTTGGTGACCCAGATGCAGGCCGTCAAAATTACCGATGGTCAGAACGCAGCCGTTGGCAAAAGGTTCGAGATGGTGCAGGCCGCGGATTAATTGCATGGTTTAGGCGAGAGAAAAAGACGGCTAGGTTATCAGTAAATGGTGGCGGCGTGCTAAATCGGCTTATTCGCCTGAATACGTGACAGTGGTGAACAGCGATAAAAACTTGTTCTGGCCTTTGACTTTGGGCTGCTGGGTATTGACCAGCGCCAGCCGTGCCTGGTGTTGCAACTGGCTGTCGGCAAGCGGTTGTTGTTTGCGAATCGGCAATTGCGCGGCTTTGCGGAAATAGCTTTCTGCTTCGCCGATACGATCCTGCTGCAGCAGATAGTCGGCATAAAAATAGTTGGCATCGATGCCGTTGGGATTGATGCGCAGACTGGTTTTCAGCAGTTGCTCGGCTTTTTGCGGGTCGCCGAACGAGACTGGCCAACCGGGAACCATGTAATACAAAGTGCCGAGAGTCAGGTAAGCCACGCCTTCCAGCGCGGTAGGATTAAGGCGGATCGCTTCTTCCAATAGCAGTTTGGCTTCGCTGATGGTTGCCAGTGCCGCTAACGGTTGCTGAAAGCTGGCGGTGGTTGCCAGAATGGTGGCCTGCCAGATTTTGGGCTCGGCGGCGTTGGGGTGTTGACCGGCCAATTGAGCGGCTTTTTCCAGTAATTGCGGGTATTGTTGTTTTTGTTGGCTTTCGCTGCTTTGATAATAAATCTGCGCCCAAGCAGATTCGAGGCTGGCAATCGAAGTTGCCAGCTCGGAGGCTCTTAGCGGCAGGCTAAGTAGTAACAAAAAAACAACAAGAGTGGTTTTATTCATACAGGAAATATAATCTATCCTAGATTACATTTCAATAAGTCTTCTAACTTGTTGTTAAATATTCCAGTTTTTAAAAGGGTTTTTGCAAAGGTTGTTGTTGTAATAGCGCAAATCTTCTGTCACTTCCGTGCCCAGCCAGACAGGTTTGTTAAATGCTTCATCCAGCGCGTTCAGCTCGATTTCGGCCACAATCAGGCCCTCGTTATCGCCCAGAAATTCATCAATCTCCCAGATATGCTGATCGCGATGCACGAAGTGGCGGACCTTTTCAATCAGCGGTTTATGGCACAACGCGTCAAGGATCGCATCTGCATCCGCCAGAGGAATTTCATATTCGAACTCCTGTCTGTGATTGCCGATGGTCGCACTTTTGATATTCAGCCAGGCTTGCTGGGCCGAAATTCTGACCCGGATCGAACTGGTTGGGCTGTTGCTCAGATAGCCTTGTTTGTAATAAACCGAATCTTTAACCTCCTGCCGCCAGTCGTCATTAGCCAGTAAAAATTTGTGCTCGATTTCCAGTGCCATTGGCAAGCCTCATATTCGGTTAGTGTTCTTGGTTAATTCTTTATTATAATACTAGGTAATTAGGAGAAAAGGCTTGTGCCCTCGCCTAACTGTCGTTGTTCATTCTAAATGGAGATAAAACATGAGCTTTGAATTACCAGCATTACCTTATGCGAAAGACGCACTGGCGCCACACATTTCCGCAGAAACCATTGAGTACCACTACGGCAAGCATCATCAGACTTATGTCACCAACCTGAACAATCTGGTTCCTGGTACTGAGTTTGAAGGCCTGTCTTTAGAAGAAATCGTAAAAAAATCGACCGGTGGTATTTTCAACAATGCCGCGCAAGTCTGGAATCACACCTTTTACTGGAACGGCCTGTCACCTAATGGCGGCGGCGAGCCAACCGGTGCACTGGCTGATGCCATCAATGCCACATTCGGTTCATTCGAAAAATTCAAAGAAGAATTTACCAAATGTGCTGTGACCACTTTTGGTTCAGGCTGGGCATGGTTAGTTAAAAATGCCGATGGCAGTCTGGCGCTGGTCAGCACCAGCAACGCCGGTTGCCCACTGACCGCCGGTCAAACGCCTATTCTGACCTGCGATGTTTGGGAACACGCCTATTACATCGATTTCCGTAATCTGCGTCCTAAATACCTGGAAGCATTCTGGGCTCTGGTTAACTGGGATTTTGCCAACGCAAACTTCGCCGCGTAACACCCCCGGCAGTTTCGCTGGTGCCCGTCGCCGGCGGAACTGCCACCCCTCTCCGTCACAATTTCGTAAAACTTTCTTCATCGCGCTGTCACAAAGCGTTTCTATCCTAAGCCCCAGCGCCTGGCCTGTTACAGCAGATTGCCCTGCGTGTTGATCGTAGCTGGCGCTTGCCGGCTTACGTGGCCTACTGTTTAGCCTGATGTGACGATGAAAAAAATATTTTACGGAGTGCAAGGAACTGGCAACGGGCATATTACCCGCGCCAGAGTAATGGCCAAAGCCCTGTATCAAGCAGGTTTTGAGGTGACATTTCAGTTTACCGGTCGTCCCGCCCACCAGTATTTCGACATGGAAATCTTTGGTGATTATCAGCTCAGATCAGGTCTGACTTTTAATACCCGCCAGGGACAAGTTTCCTATTTAAACACCGCGCTGCAATCGCAGCCGCTAAAGTTTATCCGCGATATTAAAGCCCTGGATTTAAGCGGCTATGATCTGGTGATCAGCGATTTTGAACCGGTTACCGCCTGGGCAGCGAAAAGACAACGCAAAACCGTAATCGGTATCGGGCATCAATATGCGTTCGGTTATGACATTCCCCGCGCCGGCGCTGATCCGCTTGCCAATCAGGTGATGAAATATTTTGCTCCGGTGGACATTGGCGTGGGCTTGCACTGGCATCATTTCGGTCAGCCTATCTTGCCGCCGATTATCGAAACTCCCGCGTTTGCTGCCGCAATTCAGGCCCATAAAATTGTGGTCTATTTGCCGTTTGAAGATTGTCAGACGGTGATCAATCATCTGGTACCCTTCGAGAATTTCGAATTTCATGTTTATTCGCCGCAATTAGTGCCGTCAAAGTATCCGCATGTGCTTTGCAAGCCTTTATCCAGAGAAGGCTTTCAGCGTGATGTTTATGATTGTGCCGGTATTATCAGCAACGCCGGCTTTGAACTGGCCAGCGAATCATTGCAACTGGGCAAGAAAATTCTGGTTAAACCACTGCATGCGCAGATGGAACAGATTTCCAATGCAGCGGCATTAAAGCAACTGGGTTACGGGCATACCATGTTCGATATTGATCCGCTGGTGATTGCCGAATGGTTGCATCATCCCCATGCACTGCGGGTTACTTATCCCGATGTGGCGCAAATTTTGGTGCAGTGGCTGCAAGACGGTTTGCCTCCGATCGATCAGGCTTTTGCCGAACAAGTCTGGGAAAATGTGGCAGTGCTGCCGGTCACTTGCAGCGTATCGCGGCGATACCCTGATTCAGACCAAATTTGAAAAACAGCACAATATGATTGGCGTTGATGAGCGGCAAGATGCCGTTCATCAACGCAGTGAGGGCCTGATTCTAGTGACCAATAATCTCAAACCGTACAAACTGCTTATCGGCCATCGCCTGCCGTCATCCACGACCTGATGCAGTCTGTTACCCAGGCTCCGTCATCCAGCGGCAGGTCGTGGCCGGCACTGGGATGCGTTCGTAACGGTAACTGGTAAGCGGCTGCGATTGCCTGTGAGCAGGCCGGTGCTACCAGACGATCACCGTTGCTGTTCAGTAATAAAACGGGTTGCGTAGGGCGAAGCGGATCAGGCTGATAGCGGGCGGCGGCATAAATCTGCCGTAACAGATTGGCGCTGCTGACTGGATGTCGTTGCTGAATCGCCGCCCACTGCCGGCCAATTATTTGTCTTTGCTGATCCGGCAGATTACTGACCAGTCTGACAATCGCCAGCTCGCGGTGCGACAGGTCTTTATCGACCATAATGCCTAACAACGCTTGATAAGCCTGCCAGCGCAACCGCTGATAAAACCGGCTGTGGCTGGCAAAGCTGGTATTGATCAATACCGCGCGGCTGATTTCCTGCGGGTAGCGTTGCAGCCAGTCCCAGGCCACCATGCCGCCTAATGAAATCGCCAGCAAATTAACCGGCTGAGTCAGTTTGCCATCAGTCAGGGCCTGCTGGCGGCAGGCATCCGTGATGGCTGCAATTCGGTCGGGACTGGCTTGTTGAAACAAAACCCCGCTACCGGGCAAATCCAGCGTGTCGATTCGATGATTGCCGAATGCCAGCTGTAACTGGGAGGCAAACGCCCCCCAGTGACCGCTTTCCCGGCCCAAACCACGCAGTAACAGCCAGCGTTCAGCCATACCAGGCCGCCATTGCCAATTGCTGATGCATCTGACGCTGGGTGTGATCCAGGGCCGACCAGCGCTGCGAATACAGTGCGGCGCGGAACAGGAAATCAAACAAAGTCAGATGCCGGCGCAGGATACGTTGCTGGCGATGCGGTAACACCGGATGAAACAGGCCGTGGCGTAAAAACAGATGCATGGGATTTTTGCGTAACCACTGCCAGGAGCCCATTTCCAGCGTCAGCGGCAGAAAATCGCCCGATTCGCCAGTCTGCTGAAAATGCTCATCGTACAAATAATCCCAAAGATCACCGCTAATTACATATTCCTGGCTCATCGGTTCGATTTTGTAGAAATGATGCGGATAGCTGCTATCGAATAATTGCTTAAAAGCATGGGCTTCGGCTAAAGACGGAAACGGTGTTTTTTGCGATGCGTAAGGAAACCACAACCGGTCCTGAATCCCGAAGCCGGAATGCAAATCCAGTGCAATCAATAGTGACGAGCGACTTAATTGCTGACGAACCACCCGGCATAAAGCCTCGGCCTCGGCTTCCATATTGGCCACATCGCCGCGATACCAGGGTAGATGCGGGCTGATTCGGTGACCGCTGTAAAGCTTGGTTTTGCCAATGCCTTCCAATGGCGCATTACGCATTAAATCGACGCCGTTAGCGTTGCAGCGAGTGCCGCGCCAAACGCCGACCGGATTGACAATGGGCACAAACAGCAGCCGGGATTTTTCCAGACGGCGCTGTAATTCCTCATCCCAGTCCAGTAACTGGCTCAGGGTTTGTAAATAAGCCAGCAACACTTCGGTACCAATTTTTTCCAGGCCATGCACCCCGCCAAAATAGGCGATTACCGGCACATCATCGCGCTGGGAACCAATACTGATGCTGTAAACCGGTAATGAGCGATCCTGATAGCCGATCCGGGTCAGTACTTCGGTTTGTGCCTGATTGCCTAAGCGTTGAATGATGGTTTCCAGTTGTTGCAGTTCAGCGAAGACAGGGCTCATGCGGCGGGCAATGATTTTTCGATATAGCGCTGGCGTTTTTTGGGGGCGATTTTGTCAATCTCCACCATCACCAGACTGTCGATGCAGTTATTGAAATTGGGGTCGATATTAAAGTCGATGAAATGACAGCCGTTTTCCACGCACAATTCGACATATTGCTTATACAAAGTCGGGACTTTGACGCCCAGTTTCTTCAGTTCGCTATTCAGGGTTTTATAACTGCTGGCGTAATCGTGATTAAACTCCTGCGCTGCAAACTGCTGGCATTGTTCCGAAATCACAAACGGTAAGCGGGCTTTGGCAGTTGGCTGGCTGATGCCGCACTGTTGCTGATAGAAACCGACAATCAGTTCTTTGGCCAGTTGCGGATAAGCATTGCTGAGGCTGACCGGGCCAAACAGATATTTGATTTCCGGCTGTTCGCGCAGATAAGCGCCGATGCCGTACCACAGATAATCCAGGCTGTGCTGGCCCCAGTAACGCGGCTGCACGAAGCTGCGGCCCAGTTCCAGACTGTTGGGAAGATAGGCGGCGAAATCAGCGCTTAAGTCAAACAAGGTCTGGGAATAAAAACCATCGATACCGAATTGTGCCATGATTTTGGGGCCTTCCCCGACCCGGTAGGAACCAACGATTTCCAGGTCGTTGTCATCCCACAGCACGATATGGCTGTAATAGACATCAAATTTATCCAGATCCAGCGCCAGTCCGGTGCCTTCTTCCACGGTTCTGAAAGTCAGTTCCCGTAAACGGGCAATTTCCTGCATTACCGGGCAGTCATCCTGAAACTGGTATAGAAAAATCTTTTTGCCGTCACGGGTTTCCCCCAACAGCCGGGACTGAAACAAAGCCTTTTTGATGGCTTTGGCATTCGCCGGATGTACCACCGTGGCGACAGTGTCAAATAACGAGGTTTTGTGTTTTTTACCCAGATTCAGCACATGCTTACGGAAGCGTTTGCATAGCTGTTTATTAGTTTCCTCACTGTCAGCAATCGCCGCATAGGGAATCGGCGCACCGACCTGAAACTTGATGGTCTGGTTTTTCTTGTTGAACATTTCCTTGACCAACAGCATGGTGCCCAGCGGTTTATACAGGGTGGATGCGCTGTAAAAAAAGGCCGAATTCTTGGCTTTGATGTGAATCGGCAGAATCGGCGCTTGCGATTTTTGCGCCAGTTTCAGAAAGCCGCTTTGCCAGGCGCCGTCACGTACGCCTTTAGGGGTAATCCGCGATACTTCGCCGGCGGGAAATAGAATGATGGCTTGTTCTGCCGCCAGCGCGTCCAGCATGACTTTATAGGTAGCTTTCAGCTGTTTTTTGTCGCTCAGGACATCGACCGGCAGAAACACCGATGCCAACGGCTCCATATGTGACAGCACCCGGTTGGCAACGATTCGTACATCAGGCCGAACCGAGCGAATCAGCTTGACCAGCGCCAGACCATCGAGCGTGCCGATCGGGTGATTGGCGACGATGATCAGCCGGCCCTCCGCCGGAATATTGTTATAAGAGTCGTTATCGATCTGATAATTGAATTTGAAATAACTCAGTAATTTATCCAGAAACGCAAAGCCGCGCAGATGCTGGTTTTTGCGGATCACGTCATTGAAGTCTTCTTCGTGGATCAGTTTTTTCAGTGCTTTGATTACTAATTTATTGTCTTTACCCAGCTTAAAGTCGGGATAGGTCTCTTGCAGTATGCGTTCCGCATCAATCATCTTGGTATTCCTAGAGTCATATTTTCGAGCCGATTGTGGCAAGCCAATGTGACAAAGATGTGAAATGTCATAATTGATTTGCGCCCGCTCAGGCCGCTGTGCTTGTCATGCTGTTGTCATAAATAGCAACGACAATCTGGCTGTCTTCACAGTAGCGGCGTTAAGCATTGATCGATGACTAATACTCTTTATCGAACCATCTGGATTTCCGATCTACACATAGGCTCAACCCAGTGTCAGGCTGATGTGTTGTTGGATTTTTTAAAACACAATGACAGTGAAACCTTGTATCTGGTCGGTGACATCATTGACTTCTGGGCCTTGTCGAAAAAGATGTACTGGCCGCGTGATCACAACACCGTGATCCAAAAGCTGCTGCGCAAGGCCAGGCACGGTACGCAGATTTTTTACATCCCCGGCAATCACGATGAGAACGTCAGAGACTACGATCACTATGTATTCGGCGATATCGTGGTCAGAAATTCGGCGGTTCACACTACCGCTGATGGACGGCGTTTTCTGGTGGTACATGGTGACGAGTACGACGCGATTGCCCGTCATCATCAGTGGGTGGCGCGGCTAGGTAGTGTCGGTTATGACTGGCTGATCGAGATTAACCGCTTTTTAAGGCCGATTCGGCGCTGGCTGGGTTTGCAGTCACAGTTTTCGCTGGCGGCGTATATCAAACACAAAGTTAAAAACGTGGTGCAGTTTATTTCCGATTACGAAGAAAACATTGTCCACACCCTGCGTAATGAAAGTCTGGACGGGGTGATTTGCGGCCATATTCATCATGCCGAGATCAAGACCATTGATCAGTTTGTCTATGTCAATACCGGTGATTTTGTCGAAAGCTGCACCGCTATCGTCGAGCATTTCGATGGCCGGCTCGAACTGATCAACTGGTTGGGTCGTGAACTGCTTGCCTTGCCGGAGCCGCTCTATGCCCCCGGTTGATAATGCTGTTATGAATCATTGAAACTGCGGTTTTAATCATTAACACGCTATTTTTTATTTTCGCTTCAACTCCGGACAAACTGGAAAAGGAACCCCTCTAATGGCAAACCAAAATGCAAAAGGTCTGAAACGTTTAATCAATGCCTGTTTTTTCTCGGTGGCCGGATTCAAGGCCACTTGGCAGCATGAAGAGGCGTTTCGTCAGGAAGTGATGTTGTTACTGGTAACCACGCCGCTGGCGCTGGTATTAGGCGATACTGCGCTCGAAAAAGTCCTGCTGATCGGCAGCGTGGTGCTGGTGTTGCTGGTCGAATTACTGAACTCGGCCGTCGAAGCGGTGGTTGATCGGGTTGGCTTCGAACATCATGAATTATCCGGACGCGCTAAAGACATCGGCTCGGCAGCAGTGATGCTGTCATTGATCTGGGCGGCGGTAACCTGGACCTTACTGTTACTGTAAGGCCCAGGCTGGTCCGCGTTTACCGCATTACCAGTGTAATGCCCGCAAACGCGGGAATTTTTTATGCTGATGTTCTTCCATGCGGGTCATCACATTCAGCAGTGCTTCCAGCGCATCGATAATAAACGGGCCTTTGTTGAGCATTACGCACTCGGCCCGTACCGCCATGGCGGCGTCGGTAAATTCGGGCCGGGATTTGGTGCCTTTTTTGGCAATCGATTCCAGAACCTGAGTTGCCCAGATCACCGGCACATGGGCCGCTTCACATAACCAGAGCAGTTCTTCCTGAATTTCTGCCAGCCGGGCACTGCCCAGTTCGACGGCCAGATCGCCGCGGGCAATCATGATACCCAGACGATGCCGGCTGATGGTGCCTAGAATGATGTCGGGCAAATTTTTGACAGCCAGATTGGTTTCTATTTTGGCAATGATCGGTAAATCGCTGGCGTCGCGATTAGCCAGTTCCTGCATCAGGCATTCCATGTCAGCCAGCGATTCGACAAACGAAAAACCAATCAAATCGGCATGGGTGCAGGCAAAATCCAGATCCTGAAAATCCTTTTGACTCAGGGGCGGCAATTCCAGTGCGGTGGCTGGGAAATTAATACCTTTATCACTCAATACCGTAACGCCATTACTGCGGACTTTGGTGACCCGCAACAGCGCGCCGTCGGCAGAAATGGCTTCTACTTCAGCGCCCAGTTTGCCGTCGTCAATCCAGACCGGATCACCGATTTGCAATTTCTGAATGGCGGTTGATAAGGTGCAGCCGATATGAGCAGGTCTGATGACAATGCCATTGTCGTCATAAACTGCCGGTGCGCCGGCAATGGCGTGATCGGTGAGCAGTAAACTGTCGCCTTTAAACAGCAAGATGCGTTTGGGTTGGCCCTTGAACATGCCAGCCCGGCAACGGCTATCGTCCCCCGGTTCACCAGCGTCTTGCCGGTTCAGCTGTAACTCGCAGCCGGCTTCCAGGTAGCTGCTTTGGTAACAAGCTACCTGCCACTGATGTTCGGATAAAGCGGTTTCCACCCATAACGAGCGGGCTTTGCCGCGCGCATCGGTAAAGCCGATTTCACAACCCGGTTGCAGTTGTACAAAAAAATCACGCGGGACCGGTATCGAAAACGGCAGGCTGGCGTCACTGTCGCTGCTTGCTGGGTTACTGTCTGCAGCGGTCAGCAGCAGACGTCCCGGGTTAAGGCAGTTGCCATAAGGGTCCCGCTGAATTTTGATATGGTGAATCGCAGGTCCCAGCTCGATATCGCCGGTGCGGATTTTATGACCAGCCAGGTCCATCAGAATCTGGCAGCTATAGCCGGTTTCGGCTTCGGCGCGGCGAATGTTTCTGATCATGGCCCGCCATAAGACCGGATTATCGTGAGCGCAGTTGATACGGGCGCAGGTCATGCCTTTGCTGACCAAGGCGTAAATCAGTTCATAGTCCCAGGCCGCATCGGTGGCCAGTGTCACCATGACATGGCCTTTTTGATCCTGAAAATGGGCGCCGAACAGCTGACTGGTATGTTGTTCCAGTAGCTGATGGCCGCGATTGAAACCAATTTCGCTGGGATTTTTGACATCGTTGCCGGGATGATGGCCGGTCGCCCGGTTTAATAAATCCAGTACCGCATCCAGTGTCGACATCACCGATGACTCGGCGCGTCCTAATGAAGACAAACCCACCTGGGCCAGACGTTGTTGCAAGTGGCGCAGATCAAACTGCCGCAGCGCCAGATAGTAAGCCAGGTTGTAAGCACTTTTACTGATGATGCCGCCATGAAAATACTGCTGGTAGCGTTGCAGACGAATGTCGGCGTTATCGATAACCTGCTGTCGCAGAACCGTGAGTTCCAGACGCAACTGTTCCAAGGTATCCAGATAAGGATCGTGTGTATCAGAGATTTCAGGGTAATTTGCCATCGCTTCGGTATCCTGTGTGCTAAGTCGGCGCGGTCTGATTGCTGACAAGCCAGCGGTATTGCCAGGAGACAGTCGGTGTCATGTCCTGACGCCATCATAAAGCGCCAACATGACAAGACCATGACGCCCCGCAGTCGCGGTTAATGACGGTAACGGTTTTTCAGGTGGTGCAATTGCTGTTCGATCAGCGGTTTATCGCCCAAATCGGCAAAGTCGGTGCTTTGATAAGCGCCGGCTCTGGCAAATGGCCACGGTGACTGCGCCAGATCATATAGCTCAAGCAAACGGGTCAACAGACGCTGATCCTGATGCTGAATTTGGATTACGGCCGGAAGCTGCGACTGGGTCAGCCAGACCAGCAGATCGGCGTCATTGCTGACGCCATTGCGGTAAATTACTGCAGGCTGGCTGAAACTGCTGGCACTGCCGGTGATATGCATATCAGCCAGTGGCGCAATCAGTAAGCGACTGAGGACCTGCCAGTCAGGCCGGGCGCCGAGCGCATCCAGATCGGCGGGCAGATAGTCAATCAGCTGTCGGTTAGCATGTAGCAACTGCTGATAGCCAATCTGGCCGTTTGCCAGCCGGGTCCAGACCTCACCGCCATGCTCAGCCAAATTCTCGATTTCCAGATAATCCCGATCACGCCAGAAATGCCACTCATAACGCTGATATTGCTGACCGGGGCCGGAGATGATGGTTTCAAAACGGGCAGCAATCGGCGGCAATGGTGATTCGGCCGTCGCTGCTGCCTGGCTGTAGGCAAGCGCAGCCAGCAGCATTAAGCATCGGGCGCTTAATGAGCGCATTATTGCCCTGCCTTGAAACCCAGCGCTTTGGCCATGACTTGATAGATATAGCTTTGTTCCTGAACGCCATGCAGCAGATGTGCCTGCGGGCCGTCGGCAAAAATGGCCACATCTTCGGCGGCGTGGGTTTCGCTATCCAGCGGAATCGCCGCTTCCTGCAAAAAATCGGGATGAACGGTATGGGTCAGACTCAGGTCCTGACGGGCGCCATTGCCGCGATGGCCTGGTCCGTTGGCATAACCCAGCGTGGTATAGGGCAGGCCGTTTTTATCGGTTGCAAAGCCGGTTTTACCTGTTTCCTTGACCAGTCCCAGAATCGGGTTGCCGCGTTCCGGATAACCGGCAATGGTAAAGGTATGGCTGTGATCGGCGGTGACGATCAGCAAGGTATGCTGGCTGGAAGTCAGTTGCCGGGCCCGGCGGACCGCATCCGACAAAGCGATGGTATCAGTCAGGGCTCGGAAAGCATTGCCGGCGTGGTGGGCCTGATCGATACGCCCTGCTTCCACCACTAAAACATAGCCTTTGCGATTTTTGGACAGGATGGCAATGGCTTTGGCGGTCATTTCGGCGAGAGACGGTTCGCCGCCGCTATCGTTACTCCGGTCGTGTTCATATTTCATATGCGAGCGTTCAAACAGCCCCAGCAAATGTTCGGTATTTCTGACATCGACGGCATCGAAGCCGCTCTGGTTGTAGACATAGGCGGCATGCGGATAATTGTTCAGCCATGTTTCGGTCAGATCGACACCGTCTTTGCGGTTGCCGAATTTGCCCTGATCTTCAGGATCGGGTGTGGTGTTGGGCAAGAACATACTGCGACCGCCGCCGAGCGCCACTTCCAGGCCGTTGCCGAGATCGAATTCAACCAGCTGGCGGGCAATGTCTTTAATATCGGTATCGGCCGGCAGCTGGGCGTCCGATTCCCAGTCGCGTTCCGGGCTGTGTGCGTAACAGGCGGCCGGTGTGGCATGGGTGATTCTGGCGGTGGAGACCACGCCGCTGGACAAGCCTTGCTGTTCGGCCTGTTCAATCAGGGTTTTCAGCTGATGTTGTCTGAGCACTGCGGCACTTTTTTCCTGACGCCGGATGCTGCTATCGACTGAAATCAGGCCGTCATTGGTTTTTACCCCGCTGATGATTGCCGTCATGGTGGGCGCTGAATCCGGGGTTTGCTGATTGACGCTATAGGTTTTGGACAATGCCAGATAGGGTAACAGTTCGAAACTCAGGGCATGTTCTTCACCGCCGCGATTGTCGATCAGCGACTGGCCTTCGAGAATCCGGGCTGCAGTAATGGTTGAAATGCCCATGCCATCGCCAATAAACAGAATCACATTCCGGGCGCGCCGATGGTTGGCAGTCAATTGTTCGCTCTGACCCAGCATCTGTTGCCCGTTTTGTAGCCAGAAACGGGCGGATTCGGTTTCCGCTGCCGGTTTACTGTCTGCGTTAATGCTAGGTAGTAACAGCGTGGTCAGGAGCAGCCATTTGGATGGGTTCATACGGTTTCAAGTGTTGTGGTTAAACAGGTTGTCGACGCTTTGCCGGTTTTCAGGGGTCGAAAACGCGGCAAACTGCTCATTAAATTGCTGGCGCAGCCACTGGTTGTCAGCCAGTAACTGTTCGATCAGCGTGGTCATGATGGCTGGCGGTATTGCCTCAGCCGGTGCTGTCGCCAGCTGGGCCTGGAATTGTTGAATCTGTGATAACTGCACTTGGTTGTCATGTTCGTTGCCAAGCAGATCCTGAATGGTCTTTAGGTGGCCGGTCAGGCTTCGGAGGGGTTTTTCCGGATACAGACTGCTGAAAAACTCCAGCAAATAACGCAACTTTTTAGCGGTCTTGCGCAGTGGGTGGGTATCGGTGCTTGCAATGGTCAAATCCAGCGCCTCGGCCTGATGCAGAAAGCGACTGTAGAGGCTTGCAATCCGGCTATCGGCCAGGGTTTTGATGGCCAGACCGGCATGCTCGGCCGCTGGCTTGGGCGGGTGTTGCAGAAACTGATCCCATTCCTGCAAGGTCAGCAGATAGCGTCTGGATTGCAGCGCTGTTGCCAGCAGTTGCTGCTGCTGTTGTTGGGCGCGGATCAGAAAATCCTGCAGTGCCTGCAATGCGGACGCCGATTCTGCCGCTAATGCGCTTTGATACTGGGCCAGCCGTAGCAGTTGCACGTCGATATCGCGACTGGGATTGCTGATTTCGGCCAGCCAGTTAAAGAAGCCGAGAAAATAATCCCGCTCGGTGGCCGGATAGAGATGTTTGAGTTGTTTAAGTGCGCATTGGCTCTTGTGGACGGCAACTCTGAAATCATGTAAGAACTCGCTATCGGTGTTATGGATGACGCCGTGTTCATTGTTTCTGAGGATGGTCAGCAGCTGGCGGTGTATTTCCTGGGCAGCGCTAATCGCGGGCTGATCGGGGCTGAATCGCAGTTTCAGTTTCGCTGAATAGTCTTTGGGTTTGCGGCCCTGGGCTTTGAGGATTTTGCTGACTACCGGCTCTTTGACGGCTAATAACTTTAATTCTTGGTTCATCAGCCGGGTAATGGCGGCGAGTCTGGCTTCGTGTCCCGGTTCGGCAGTTACTATGATGCGGTTGTTGATCAGCTCATATTGCTCGAAACTGATGCGCGCGATTAACTGGCCTTTTTTATTGAACAAACCCAATAAATAATGCTGGTAGTCAATGCTGCACAGCCGCAGCAAAGCGCGGTTCTTCAGTATCGCTGACAGTATTTCGGTCAGTTGCTGATCCTGAAACTGGCTGGCAAAAGCCGGCACTTCTTTGGTGTTGGTGGCGGCAATCACGGTTTCCGCTTCGATATGGCGCAGCACAACACGCGATTGCTGGCCGGAGCGGATGAACTCGGCAGTCAGCTGTTGGCGATAAAGTCGCCAGTCAAAGCTGTCATAGAATGATTTGAGGATATATTCGCTGGCTAAAACCTCGACGTTGATATGCGCGCTTAATTTGGCCAGAAATTTATGAGCCCGGGTCGGCGTATAAAATTGATGTGCAAGCATAAACAGTTGATCTCGAAAAGTGCTGAGTCTAATGCCATTCCAGCCGATAAATATCTGGGCGGCGATTGGACAGGTTACGGGTGGCGCCATGGGTTCGCACTTGTCGCAGCAAATCGAGATTGACATCGGCAATCAGCGTCATTTCGGTATTGGGAGTAGCTTCGGCCAGAATCGCATCATGCGGAAACGAAAAATCACTGGGGCTGAAAATTGCCGCCTGAGCATACTGAATATCCATATTCTCGGCATCCGGTAAATTACCGACACTGCCGGCGATGGCGACGAAGCATTCGTTTTCTATGGCTCGGGCGTGTGAGCAGTAACGCACCCGCTGGTAGGCGTTTTTGGTGTCTGTCCAGAACGGCACAAACATGATTTGCGCCCCTTGCAGCGCCGCCAGGCGGGCCAACTCCGGAAACTCGGAGTCGTAGCAGACCAGTACCGCTATCTTGCCGCAGTCGGTATCGAACACTTTAAGCGCATCGCCGCCTTTGACGCCCCAGTAACGGACTTCATCGGGAGTGACATGAATTTTGTACTGGGCTTCAAACGTACCGTCCCGCCGCAACAACCAGGACACATTGTAAAGTTCATGGGCGCTGTATTCCGGCATCGAGCCGGCAATGATATTGATGTTGTAAGACATCGCCATTTGTAACAGGCCGTTGCGGATCTGACTGCTGAAGCCGGCCAGCATCCGGATCGCATCGGCCGGATTTTTATCATTGAACAGACCGATCAACGGCGCGCTCATGTATTCAGGAAACAGCACGAAGTCGGCGTTATAGCCGGCAACCGCATCAATAAAAAATTCGGCATGTTGCAGCAGTTCTTCGACACTGGTTAAGGTGCGCATCTGCCATTGCACCACGCCCAGCCGGATGATGTTTTTGGGGCCGCCGATAGTCGGCGGTTTGTCGACATAATCCAGATTGACCCATTCCAGCAAGGTGGCATAGCCGTGTGAGTCACTATCGACCGGCAAATAACCGGTCAGCAGTTTGCGGACATGAAAGCCGTTGGCCAGCTGGAATGACAGTACCGGGTCGAAGATTTCACGGTTTTTGACTTCTTCGATGTATTTCACCGGTGATAGCGTATTGGCATACTGGCTGTAGCCGGGAAT
The DNA here is from genome assembly GCA_903902945.1 of uncultured Pseudomonadota bacterium. Classification (GTDB taxonomy): domain Bacteria; phylum Pseudomonadota; class Gammaproteobacteria; order Methylococcales; family Methylomonadaceae; genus Methylomonas. Next base: position 14,054 of record CAIUWU010000070.1, on the reverse strand, counting down.
CCGGCCGCCGGCAATGAAACGCCTGAGATTGAGATTACGGCATAATTCCTTGCGGGCATCGTACAGTCGACGCCCCAGTCGCAAACCGCGAAATTTGGGATGAACAAAAATATCCACCCCATACAGGGTATCGCCATCATCGCTATGATGAGTCAGATAGCCGTCGCCGGTAATCTGGGCATAGGTATGGACATCGCCGAAGCGGTTATAGTCAACGATCATGCTGAAAGAAGCCGCCACTAACACGCCGTTATCTTCAATGCCAATCTGGCCCTTGGCAAAGCGGCTGATCTGGGAAATATATTGATCCTGCTTCCAGGCGCCGCCCAGATTGTCATAGACATGCCCCATCAATTCGGCAATTTGCTGATAATCATCCAGTGTCAAATGGCGTAAACGCAGTTTATGTTTTTTTAATTTGCTCTTTTTCATGGCCGTGATTAATAACAAAACTTGATGACAGCGATATGACGGCAATATGACAGCCAGTGCGCCGGCAGCTGGCTGATGCTGTGATCGATAGGCGTCGGCTGTCATTCATGCTGTAATGCCGGTCGCCACCAGACACCGCCGGAGATAAGCATGGCTAATAAAAAAATTTATAAAGAAACGCTGACGCTGTTACAAATCGAGTTGGTCAAGCTGCAAAATCACCTCATCAAGCATAACGACAAGATTCTGATTATTTTTGAAGGCCGTGACACTGGCGGTAAAGACGGCACCATCAAGCGGATTGTGCAGCATCTGAGTCCGCGCGAAGTGCGGGTGGTGGCGTTGGGCAAGCCTTCCAGCCGCGATCTGAGCAGCTGGTATTTTCAGCGTTATACCGCGCATTTGCCGGCCAGCCAGGAAATGGTGTTATTCAATCGCAGCTGGTACAACCGGGCTGGTGTCGAGCGGGTGATGGGATTCTGTAGCGATAATGAATATCAGGAGTTTATGGAAACCGTGATTGATTATGAGCAATTACTGGTGCGTTCCGGGATCAAATTGTTCAAATATTATCTGGATATCGATAAAGACGAGCAGAAGCGTCGCTTGCAGGAGCGCAAGGATAATCCGTTGAAACAGTGGAAAGTCAGTCCTATCGACAAAGTTGCTCAGAAACATTGGGCTGAATACAGTCAGGCACGCAATATCATGCTGGCCAGAACCCATCATCTGGTGGCGCCGTGGATCATCGTTAGAGCCAATGACAAACCGGCAACTCACATCAATCTGATCAAAGATTTATTGTTGCGTCTCGACTATAAACATAAAGATCACAGTCTGGTGTTGCCGGATAGCGAAGTGGTATTCAATTTTGAAGAAGCCTGTTTGCACAATGGCATGATTGCTCCCTGAATTTGCTAGCCTGCCCGCCTTTTTCAGCCAGCAACCTCGTTTTGTCATATAGCTTTGCTATACAGGGTGGAACGTGAATCCAAACCATAAAAGGTTCAGCATAAGCCGTGAGCGGCTTCAGACTACAGAGGGAGTGGCATTGATGACCAACGATTTACCAGGCAAACCCGAAATCGAAGCGCTGCATGCCTATTGGCGGGCGTGTAACTACCTAGCCGCCGGGATGATTTATCTGCGCGACAATCCTTTGCTCAGAGAACCGCTGGCGGCCGAACAGATCAAGCCGCGTTTGTTGGGGCACTGGGGTTCCAGTCCGGGGCTGAGTTTTATCTATATTCACCTTAACCGGCTGATTAAAAAATACGATCTCAATGCCATCTTTCTGGCCGGTCCCGGACATGGCGCTCCCGGTGTGTTGGCGCCGGTTTATCTGGAAGGCACTTACAGCGAAATTTATCCGCACAAATCCGAAACTCTGGATGGGATGCGACATTTCTTCAAGGCGTTTTCTTTTCCGGGCGGAATCGGCAGTCACTGTACCCCTGAAACACCGGGCTCGATTCATGAGGGAGGCGAGCTGGGTTATAGCATTTCCCATGCCTTTGGTGCTGCTTTCGATAATCCCGATTTGCTGGTGACGGTGGTGGTCGGCGACGGTGAAGCCGAAACTGCGGCGCTGGCGACTTCGTGGCATTCCAACAAGTTTCTCAATCCGGTCAGAGATGGTGCGGTATTGCCGATACTGCATCTCAACGGCTACAAAATTAATAATCCGACTTTACTGTCGCGTATCAGTCATGACGAACTGGCGGCCTTGTTTAACGGTTATGGCTGGGAACCGCATTTTGTCGAAGGTTCGGAACCTCTGGACATGCATGCCCGCATGGCTGAAACCTTGGAAATTTGCCGGGAAAAAATCCGCCTGATTCAAACCGCCGCCAGACAATCCGGTCAGGCGCTCAGACCACGCTGGCCGATGATTATCCTCAGAAGTCCTAAAGGCTGGACCGGCCCGGAGCAGGTCGATGGCCATAAGGTAGAAGGATGCTGGCGTTCACATCAGGTGCCACTGACCAATGTCTGTGACAATCCGGCTCATCTGCGGCAACTGGAGCAATGGCTGCGCAGTTATCAGCCGGAAGACTTATTTGATGATTCGGGAAAACTGCTGGATAGCCTGCAGCAGCTGGCACCCCAGGGGAATAAACGCATGAGCGCTAATCCGCATGCCAATGGCGGGCTTCTCAGAAAACCGCTGGAGTTGCCTGATATTAGCGTTTATGCGCAGGAAGTGGCCTGCCCTGGTACGCTGAGTGCCGAAAATACCCGGCCACTGGGCAAATTACTGCGCGACATCATGCGGGCCAATCCCGATAATTTCCGGGTGTTCGGTCCCGATGAAAATACCTCCAACAAGCTGGATGATATCTACCAGGTCAGTAAAAAGACCTGGCTGGCGGCTTACTATCCCGAAGATGAGGACGGCGGTGAATTATCGCCTGATGGCCGGGTCATGGAGATGTTATCCGAACATACTTTGGAAGGCTGGCTGGAAGGCTATCTGCTGACCGGGCGGCATGGCTTCTTCTCGACCTATGAAGCGTTTGTGCATGTGATCGATTCCATGTTCAACCAACATGCCAAATGGCTGGCAATGTCGAAAGAGGTTGGTTGGCGGGCGCCTGTGTCGTCGCTGAATCTGCTGATTACTTCGACGGTCTGGCGTCAGGATCATAATGGTTTTACTCATCAGGACCCCGGATTTCTGGATCTGGTAGTCAATAAAAGCCCGGCAGTGACCCGCATTTACCTGCCGCCGGATGTCAACTCTTTGCTGGTGGTCAGTCAACACTGTCTGCAAAGCACCAACTACATCAATGTCATCGTTTCCGATAAGCAGAAGCATCTGCAATATCTCAGCATGGACGCTGCCATCAAACATTGCCGCAAAGGGATTGGTATCTGGGAATGGGCCAGCAATGATGCCGGTGTCGAGCCTGATTTGGTGATGGCGGCGGCTGGCGATATTCCTACTAAAGAAGCGCTGGCCGCAGTGGTCATTTTGCGCGAGCAGTTTCCGGCGCTGAAGATTCGCTTCATCAATGTGGTGGATTTGTACAAGCTGACGCCTGCGACCGAGCATCCTCATGGTCTAACTGATAAAGACTTCGACAGCTTATTTACCATCGACAAGCCGGTGCTGTTCAATTTTCACGGTTATCCGTGGCTGATTCACCGGCTGGCTTACCGGCGCAACAATCATAAAAATCTGCATGTCCGCGGTTATAAAGAAAAAGGCAGCATCAACACCCCGCTGGAACTGGCGATTCAGAATCAGATCGATCGCTTTAGTCTGGTGATCGATGCTATTGACCGGTTGCCGGCATTGAGTGTGGCAGGTGCCCATGTCAAGGAGAAAATGCGCGATAAGCAACTGGAGTGTCGTCAGTATGCTTACCGGTTTGGCATTGATTTACCGGAAACAGACAACTGGGTCTGGCCGTGGAGCTAAGGGCTGTTTCACTGGCAGCAGGCCGGTGATGGCCGGTGCAAATTGTCATGCTGCTGTCATTTTTGGCCGTTAAAGTCTTGAGATTCCTGAATCCATGAGCTTTTAGACATGACAATGCAAACGCCATCGCCGTCCGGCCATATTCTGCAGGCTTTTGATAATGAATTAGATCAGTTACAGCACTTGGCCTTGAAAATGACGGCTTTGCTGCAACAGCAGCTGGAGCTGATGATAGAGGCCTTCGCTGAAGAAGATGGCGAGGCCGCTTTGCAACTGATTGCGCAGAGTAGTCATGTGACACTGCTGGCGAGTGCGATTGATCAGGAAGTGCTGGAAGTTCTGGCTCGCCATCACCCGGTCGCCAATGATTTACGCGCCATCATCGCGATTGCCAAAATCAGCGCGGAACTCGAAAAGCTCAATATCGAGCTTTGCGAGATTGCCAGATTGCTGGTGGGGCTGTTTACCCACAAAGCCAATGTTGCAGGCGTCGAGCTTCCCGGGGATATCATTCGCATTGCCGAACTCGCGGAAACCATGCTGGAGAATCTGCTGCTGGCCTTCTGGAATCAGCAATCCAATCCGGCCTATGCTTTGCTGCAGACCAGTCGCAATTGTGAACAAAGCCTGCAGACCATCATCAAGCAGCAGTTGGCGTTTGCCGTGGCCAATGCGCATCTGGTCGGGCGAACCCTGGAGATCATTGAAATTCTCAAAGCCTTCGATCATTGCTGCGAGTATTGCCGGCATATCGCCGAATCCATCATTTTCATGGTCGATGGCCGGGATGTGCGTCATTTGAAGTTGGCTGAACCAGCCGTTGCTTTCGGTGAGACTGCCAATGGGGCGTGAATTGCTGCTGATGCGGCATGGCAAATCCGCCTGGCCGCTCGATGTTGCCGACTATAACCGGCCGTTGAAAAAACGCGGTCGTAAAGCGGCGTTGGCTATCGGCGAGTGGCTGCTGGCTTCGCAACAGGTTCCGGAATGGATTGTCAGTTCTCAGGCCGACCGGGCCCGGGAAACTGCCGAAAAGGTTTGCAAGGGTCTGCGGCTGAATCCGTCTAAACACCTGATTTTTGACGATCGGATTTATGAAGCCGGTTCGGAGGCGCTAAAGCAGGTACTGGCTGACTGTCCCGGTTATAAACGCCGGGTGCTGTTGATTGGACACAATCCGGGGCTGGATCAGTTATTGCTGGCGCTGGCTGATCAGCCTCCGCCATTGGATCAAGACGGCAAGCTTTTGGGAACCGCCCATCTTGCGTGGCTGAGTCTGCCCGATGATTGGCAGCAATTACGGCCGGGTTGTGGGATGTTGCGCGGGATCATCCGACCGGACGATCTGCCTGATGCTAGCGTCGAGATTACCGACCCTGAATCGCTGCATCAGTCCGCCGAGTCGTTATCTGATGGGCAGCCGGCAAAATCCAGGCAGCTTCTCCGGGCATGGTTACAACGCCTGGTTGTGCGCGCTGAAAACTGAGCCCCGAGCGCCGGTTTGCAATAGGTCACGATGGCCGGGCTAACAGCGGTCGCGGCTTGCTTGGCGCTAGCCAGCGTGGTCGACAAGGTAGCGGCAAAAAAATCATTGTGCTATTAGTTTTAGGGCTAAATAACTAATAAGGAGGCCGTAATATGTCGAAATCAGACGCTAAAGATGAAAGAAAAAAAGTTGCACTGGATATTGGAACCTATGACGTTTTGAAAGCCTTTTCCCGTCAGAAAGGTTTAAAGCTGCGGCATTTGATAGCTGCGATGGCGGATGTGGTCCTTGCCAATGAGGAGTTAAGCTCCCGTGTGGTTGATCTGGCAATTGTTAAAAGCATCAACGTCCCCGAAGCTGACGTCTGACCCGCGCTTTAAACAATATGTTCACCAGCAAGGTCGGTTTGCAAAAAGCTACTGATACTTGCTGGATCTTCAAAATTGCCATAAGCCAGCAATAGCTTGGCATAAGCGGATTCCAGCGACAGATTCCAGATCATTTCCGCACCGCTGTGCAGCAAGGCCCGAGTTGAGCTGTAAGCCTCTTCCGAATAAAGTCCCGGAGCCAGATACAGTCTGATGCCCTGCTGGCGGCAGTGGTGGATGAACGGAGTCAGATGATGCTGCTCGCCGTGGCTGCTGGCACTGCACGCGGTGCCAGAGTGATACAAATCATGCAGAACCGCATCGACCTGGTGCAGATTGAAACGCCGGTAATCGAGTCCGGGGTAAGGTCTGATCAGCAGGATATTGGCAGAGAAACCGGCTTGCAGTTTGCTGGCTGGCGCGGGCGGCGCAGCCAGCGGCAGCAATTGGCGGAACTGATGTTCTGCATAGCTGAAGCATGGCTTGGATTGGACGCTGATGAAATCGCTGCTTAACGGCAGGCATTGTGACAGGCGGGTGCCCTGGTGTATCAGCAGCGTCTGCCCCGGATTTTGGTAAGGCACGAAAACCCCCCGGCTGATTTGCTGGCGGATGAACTGTACCGCAGCGATAAAGTTAGCGATGCCGTTGGCGTTGGGATTGTCCAGTGGCAAGTCGCTGGAGACCATTAACAGCGGTTGTCGCAACTGATGGAAGTACAGTCCCAGCGCAGCGGCGCTGAAGGCCAGCGTGTCGGTGCCGTGGGTGACGATAATGCCGTCGAATTGTGCCAGATCTTCGGCTTCAATCGCGGCAATCAGGGTTTGCCAGTCAGCAGGATGCAGATTTTCACTAAGAATTTGTAGCGGACGCAGGGTTTTGAAACGCACCTGCCCGGCGTCAGGATACTGTTGCTTGAATAAGGCCAGCAATTTAAAACCGGCGTCGGGATTGAGGTCGATATTACCGTTTTCAGCCTGAGAGCCTATGGTGCCGCCAGTAAATACCAAGAGTATTCGGGTCATAAGGTATTATGTTTAAGCAAATTCAATAAACCGCGCATCTTAAACATAAACCATGAAAATTTCATTGATCGTCGCGATGGCCCGTAATCGCGCTATAGGTCTGAATGGCCAGATGCCCTGGCATTTGTCGGCAGATTTAAAGCACTTTAAAAAATTAACGTTGGGATCGCCGATTATTATGGGCCGCAAAACCTTTGAGGCGATTGGGCGGCCATTGCCGGGTCGGCGAAATCTGGTGATCAGTCGCAGCGGCTTTCAGGCTGACGGTGTTGAAGTATTCGCCAGTACCGAGCAGGCCTTGGAGGCTTGTGAGGCTTGCGAGCAAGTATTTATTATCGGCGGCGCAACGTTATACGAGGCGTTTTTGGAGCAGGCCGATTATTTATATCTGACCGCGATTGATCAGGAGTTTGCCGGCGATACTTTTTTCCCAGCATTCGACCGGCAAGCCTGGCGAGAAGTTGAGCGGCAGGATATCAACAACGACCCCGCCGTCAGTTTCGGCTATAGTTTTCTGACGCTGGAACGGCTGCGTTGAGTCGCGGTTGCGGTATTGGCGGTCGGCAATTATTAATTTTTGATATTGTCACAAAACTGTCATATTTGCTTTCTAAGATGGCGCTGCCAGGTTGGCATGAATCCTGTTTAACCCTCTATCTTGAGAATCAATATGAAAAAAACATTCCAGCTAAAAGCTCTGATCATGGGATTGGGCTTTGCTTCTACTGCATTGATGGGCGGGCAAGCGGTTGCAGCTCCCGCAACTGTTGATCCTGCATTACCGGAATATGCGCAAGCGAGCGGTGTGGCGGGTAATATTTCCAGTGTTGGTTCTGATACCTTGGCGAATCTGATGACCTTGTGGGCAGAAGAGTTCGGCAAAATTTATCCTAACGTCAACATCCAGATTCAGGCTGCAGGTTCATCGACTGCGCCACCGGCTCTGACAGAAGGCACCGCTAATCTGGGCCCCATGAGTCGTGAAATGAAAGACAACGAGATCGACGAATTCGAAAGCAAGTACGGTTACAAGCCTACCAAGATCCCGGTAGCGATTGATGCGCTGGCGGTATTCGTCAACAAAGATAATCCGGTTAAAGGCTTAAGCATTCCGCAGGTCGACGCCATCCTGTCCTCCACCCGCAAATGTGGTCATGCCAGTGATATCACTACCTGGGGCGAAGCTGGCCTGACTGGCGGCTGGGCCGCCAAATCGATTCAACTGTATGGCCGTAACTCGGTATCCGGCACTTACGGTTTCTTTAAAGATGAAGCCTTGTGCAAAGGTGATTTCAAAAGCAATGTCAACGAGCAGCCAGGTTCTGCCTCTGTGGTGCAATCTGTGACCACATCGTCTAACGGTATCGGTTACTCAGGTATCGGTTATTCGACTTCAGGCGTTAAAGCGGTAGCGCTGAGCAAAAAAGAAGGCGGTGCTTATGTGGAAGCAACACCTGAAAATGCAATTTCCGGTGCTTATCCGCTGACTCGTTTCCTGTATATCTATGTCAACAAAAAGCCTAATGAGCCATTAGCGCCGCTGGAAAAAGAATTCATTAAAATGGTATTGTCCAAAAATGGTCAACAAGTTGTCATAAAAGATGGCTATATTCCATTGCCAGCGAAGGTTGTTGAAAAAGCGCTAAGTCAGATCAAGTAAGGATAACTGCAGTTGCGAAGGGATTTGGCAAGGGAATGTAACAGGTCACTGTTTGCATAAGCACCATACAGTTTGCCTGACTTAATGGGGGCCGATAATTGTTAGCGCAATTGTCGGCCTTTCTATTTAAAAACCAGAGGCTATGTCAAAATGAAAGCATACCTACAATCAATTTTTGCTTATGTCTGAACTCAACTCCACCCAGCCCCATTCTTCCCAGCTCGATATGATGGCCAGTGCCCGATACCAGCGCTGGCGGCTATTAAAAGACAAGCTTGTGGCCCGAAGTGTTGTGGTCGGCGGTTTGAGTATCATCGTTGCGATTGTGCTGATTTTCTTTTATCTGCTTTATGTGGTATTTCCGCTGTTGCTTTCTTCGCATGCCGAGCAGGTCGCCAGTTACGATATGCCTGAGGCGGCGATGGGTAGAACCCTGTTGTTGGCGATGGAAGAGCAAAATCAGGTGGCGGTACGTTTTACCGAAAACGGGCAGGCGATTTTTTTCAATACTGCTGATGGCGCTGTGATCAGCACTGAAAATCTGCCGATTCCGCCACAGCTTACTGTGACCAGCTTTGCGCATGGCGATTTCGATAAGGCCGAAGTGGTTTACGGGTTGTCTGATGGGCGGGCCTTGATTGTCAAGCATCAATACAAAATTACTTACCCCGGCGGTAAGCGTCAGATTACGCCGGCTATCGATTATCCTTTGGGTAATCAGCCGATTGTGGTCGATGCCGCTGGTCAGGCCTTGCAACAGGTAGCCGTCAAAGTCGATGATGAAAGCAGCTCGCTGGTTGCCAAGACTGCCGATAACCGGATTCTGCTGGTGGGTCTGACACAGAAACGTTCGCTGTTCGATGATGAAGTGACGCTGGAACGTAATGATATCGTGCTGGAAGCGGCCGGTCATGATGTCGATTTTATGTTGCTGGATAAAGAACAACGTAATCTGTATCTGGCAAACCGCAAAGGCGATCTGAGCATTTTCGATGTCAGCGATAAGGCGCAGCCTTCGATCAAACATAAACTCAATGTGATGGAACAAGGTGCCGAAGTTAGCAGTATCGAGTTTCTGAACGGTGATATTTCGGTGTTGATTGGCGACAATCGCGGCGAACTATCGCAATGGAGTATGGTGCGGGATGAGAAAAACCATTTCAGCGTTGAAAAACTGCGTAGCTTTAAAGTATCGGGCGCGCCGCTGGTGGCAATCAATGCCGAGCAGCGCCGTAAAGGGATGCTGGTAGCCGATGCCAACGGCAACATCGGTATTTACAATTCGACTGCCGAACGGGAAGTGTTAAAAAATTCGGTGGTGAAGGGTAAGCCGGCGGCGGTGGCGTTGTCGCCCAGAGCCGACAGTTTCCTGCTGCAGGGCGATGACAATAAAGTCCATTTCTGGCACATCGATAACGAACATCCCGAAGTATCGTTTTCATCACTATGGCAAAAAGTCTGGTACGAAAGTTATCCCAAACCGGATTACATTTGGCAGTCCTCTTCGGCCAGTAATGATTTTGAGCCGAAAATGAGCCTGGTGCCGCTGGTATTCGGAACCTTGAAAGCGTCTTTCTATGCCATGTTGGTGGCAATACCGCTGTCATTGTTTGGCGCCATCTATACCGCGTATTTCATGACCCCGCGCATCCGTCAATATGTCAAACCCGGGATCGAAATCATGGGTGCCCTGCCCACGGTGATTCTGGGCTTTCTGGCCGGTTTGTGGCTGGCGCCTTTTGTCGAAGCGCATCTGGCCAGTATTTTTTCGTTACTGATGATCGTGCCTTTAGGCGTGATGATCTTTGCCTTTTTCTGGCAGAAACTGCCTGAACATATCCGTTATCTGATGCCTGATGGCTGGAATGCCGTGGTTTTGATTCCGGTGATTATCTTCTGTAGCTGGCTGGCGTTTGCGATCAGCCCGGGTATTGAAGCACTGTGCTTCAAAGGCGATTTGCGGGCTTGGATGAGCAGTGAATTTGGCATTGGCTATGATCAGCGCAATACGCTGGTGGTCGGCCTGGCAATGGGCTTTGCGGTGATTCCGATGATTTTTTCGATCGCCGAAGATGCTATTTTTAGCGTGCCCAAGCATCTGACCACCGGTTCGCTGGCGCTGGGTGCAACACCCTGGCAAACCATGACCAAAGTGGTATTGCTGACTGCCAGTCCAGGGATTTTTTCTGCCATCATGATCGGCTTTGGCCGTGCGGTGGGTGAAACCATGATTGTACTGATGGCAACGGGTAACACGCCGGTCATGGATTTAAGCATTTTCCAGGGTTTAAGAACCCTGTCAGCCAATATTGCGGTTGAAATGCCCGAGTCTGAAGTTAACAGTACCCATTACCGGGTCTTGTTTCTGGCAGCCCTGGTGTTGTTCATGTTTACTTTTATCGTCAACACACTGGCGGAAATGATTCGTCAGAACCTAAGACAAAAATACAGTTCATTATGATTAAAGCATGGTTTAAGAGCGGTGCTCCCTGGATATGGCTGACCGCAGGTGCGGTCAGTATCAACCTGATTCTGGTGGTGGGTTTGCTGGGACTGATTGCGGTTCGCGGTCTGGGTCATTTCTGGCCTGCTGATATCGTTGAATACCATTATCAGGATTCTAAGGGACAGAGCATTATTATCGGTGAGGAAGTTGCGACGGCACTGCTGCCGGAAGCACAGGCCAAAGCCGCTGGACATGAGGTGCTGAACAATGCCGAATATCTGGTGCAGTTTCTGGTCAAGACCGGTAACCGCGATATTCTCGGCAGTGATTTTCGCTGGATACAGGAGCAGTACATTCAGCAAAAAACCGAACCGGAAGATTTGATTGCCATCGAGCGCCGCGAGTGGGGTAATTTCTATGGCCGTCTGCTGGCGGTCAAGGAAAGTGGTGCCGTGATTGCGCAGGGCGAGCAGGCTTGGAATACCGCGCAGGAGAAGCTGCTGAAACTGCTGGAGCTGCATGATCAGGTAGATGATTTGCAGGATCATGAGGTGGCGGCGATTAACTATAACCTCGAACGCTTGCGATTGAAGCAGCGGGCGCTGGAGTTAAAAAATCAGTGGAACGATACTGTCAGCCAGGAGTTTGCTGCGCAGAAACAGGCTTATGAACAGCAGTATCAAGCGATTCAGCAAAAACTGGCGGAACTGAACCGGGAGATCAAGCGCACTAGTCTGGTGGTGGTTGATGCTAATCAGAAAGAAATCAGTGTGCCACTGGGGCGTGTGGTCAAGCTGACCCGGCCAAATGCGATGAGTCTGTTCGATAAAAGCATTGAATATGTCAGCGCCTTTATCACCTTTATTACCGATGAGCCACGCGAAGCCAATACCGAAGGGGGGATTTTCCCGGCTATTTTCGGTACGGTGTTAATGGTGCTGTTGATGGCAATCGTGGTGACACCTTTTGGGGTGATTGCGGCAGTGTATTTGCGCGAATATGCCAAACAGGGGCTGATTACCCGGATTATCCGGATTGCGGTCAATAATCTGGCCGGGGTGCCGTCGATTGTCTACGGCGTGTTCGGTCTGGGCTTTTTCGTTTATATCCTGGGCGGCAGTATTGACCGGATGTTTTTTCCAGAATCGGCACCTGCGCCAGTGTTTGGTACCCCCGGTTTGTTATGGGCTTCACTGACCTTGGCCCTGTTGACCTTGCCGGTGGTGATCGTAGCCACCGAAGAAGGCTTGTCGCGGATACCCAAATCGATACGGGAAGGCAGTTTGGCCTTGGGGGCAACCAAAGCGGAAACCTTATGGCGTACCGTGCTGCCGATGGCCAGTCCGGCGATTATGACCGGTCTGATTCTGGCGGTGGCCCGTGCTGCAGGTGAAGTGGCCCCACTGATGCTGGTTGGGGTGGTTAAACTGGCGCCGACCTTGCCGCTGGATGGCAATTTTCCTTATTTGCATCTGGACAGAAAGTTCATGCATTTAGGTTTTCATGTTTACGATGTTGGCTTTCAGAGCCCCAATGTCGAGGCGGCGCGACCTCTGGTGTATGCCACTTCGCTGTTACTGGTAATGGTGATTGTCGGACTGAATATGTTTGCAATTGCCATCCGTAATAATCTACGTGAGAAATTCCGGGCCTTGGAAAACTAATAGCGCAACCGAATAGAGACGAGCGGATCAAACAATATGACAACAGTACAGACACCTACTCATGCTATTGATATCAATATGCTGAAGAAAAACGATAAGGCCGTGGCCCAGCACAACAACGACACCTGCATCAGAGTTCAGGACTTGAATCTGTTTTATGGTGACAAGCAGGCCTTGTTCGATATCAACCTGGAAATGCCCAGAAAAAAGGTAACGGCTTATATTGGTCCCAGTGGTTGTGGCAAATCGACGCTGCTGCGCTGCATTAACCGGATGAACGATCTGGTCGATGGCGTTAGCATCAAAGGCAAGATTCTGCTCGACAATGAAGATATTTACGATAAATCGGTCAATGTTGCGGCATTGCGGCGCCGGGTCGGCATGGTGTTTCAGAAGCCGAATCCTTTCCCTAAGACCATTTATGAGAATGTTGCTTATGGCTTGCGGATTCAGGGTATTAATGACCGCCATGTACTGGACGAAGTCGTCGAAAAATCACTGCGTGGTGCCGCCTTGTGGGATGAGGTAAAGAATCGTCTCAATGATAATGCGCTGGGCATGTCGGGTGGTCAGCAGCAGCGTCTGGTGATTGCCCGGGCGATTGCGATCGAACCGGAAGTGATTTTGCTCGATGAACCGGCTTCGGCGCTGGATCCGATTTCAACGCTGAAAATTGAAGAGCTGATTAATGAATTAAAAGACAAATATACCATCGTCATCGTCACTCATAATATGCAGCAGGCTGCACGGGTTTCGGATTACACGGCGTTCATGTATATGGGTGAATTGATTGAGTTTGGTGAAACCAGCGAACTGTTTACCAATCCGGCCAAGAAACAAACAGAAGATTACATTACCGGTCGTTACGGTTAAGGAGTAAACGATGGACAAAATCAAACAGCACATCTCCCGTCAGTTCAATGAAGAGATGGAAGACATCCGTAACAAAGTTCTGGCTATGGGCGGACTGGTAGAACAGCAGGTGGCGCTGGCGACCAAGGCTTTCATGGGTTACGACATGGAAAGTGCCGAGAAAGTGGTACAGCAGGATCAGTTGGTCAACGAACTCGAAAAAGACATCGATCACGAATGTACCGAAATCATGGCCAAGCGTCAGCCGGCCGCTTTCGATTTACGGATGCTGATTGCCACTATCAAAATCATTACCGATCTGGAGCGTATCGGTGACGAGGCTGCCCGGATTGCCAAGATGACCATGCGGCTGGAAGGTGCTGATTATTATCAGGATAAATATTATGAAATCGAGCATTTGCTGGAACTGGTCAAAGATATGCTCAATGGTGCTCTGGATGCCTATGCCCGGATGGATATCGATGAAGTGATCGCGATTACCGCCCAGGATGCCAAGGTAGACCGCGAATACACCAGTATTACCCGGCAGCTGATTACCCAGATGATGGAAAATCCACGAAATATCACCCGGGCGCTGGATATTATGTGGACCGCCCGGGCGCTGGAGCGGATTGGTGATCATTCCTGTAATGTCTGCGAGCATGTGATTTATATGGTCAAGGGTAAAGATGTGCGT
>CAIUWU010000069.1 GCA_903902945.1 uncultured Pseudomonadota bacterium | reverse complement strand
GAAGCCACTTACAAAGATGCTTTACAACAGCCTTTGCGCTTCAAGACTTCACAACAATCTCGCGATGTTGCGGCAGATTATGTGGGAGAAATTGTGCGTCAAGCCATGTATGAGCGCTATCAAGATAAGATTTATAGCAGCGGCCTTAAGGTGTACACCACTATCTTGAAAGAGAACCAAGAAGCCGCCAACAAAGCGATTGCCGAAGGCGTTCTGGAATATGACTTGCGCCATGGATATCGAGGCACGGAAGGCTATATTGATCCGAAATATATGGTTGGCGAAAATGCTAATCAAGTGATTGAAAAAACCTTGGATGAAATTGAGACTTTTGGTGATATTTCACCTGCTGTGATCAGAAAAATTTCACCTAAATCGATTGTTGTTCACACCACTAGCGGTGAAGACGTGACGATAGAGGGCGAAAGATTAGCCCTGATTCAGAGAATTTTGAATGAAAAAGATCCTGCCAAAATTTCAGCAAAAAACCGTATCAAAGTGGGCTCGATTATTCGCGTTAAAAAAGACGGCGAAAACTGGCGCGTCACGCAAATGCCACAAGTTGAATCAGCCTTGATTGCCGTTGACCCACAAACTGGTGGTGTACGTGCTTTAGTCGGCGGCTTTGATTTTAGTCGCAACAAGTTTAACCATGTGACGCAAGCATGGCGCCAACCTGGTTCTAGCTTCAAGCCATTTATTTACTCAGCCGCACTGGAAAAAGGCTTTACGCCAGCCAGTATCGTGGATGATGCGCCCATTTCTTTTCCTGCCAGCTTCACAGGTAGTGGCGAGGCTTGGGAGCCACACAACTTTGATGGCAAATATGAAGGCCCAATGCGCTTGAGAACTGCGCTGACCAAATCTAAAAATATGGTCTCGATTCGTGTGCTTAATACGATTGGAGTGGATTACGCCCAGGACTACATCACCCGCTTTGGCTTCTCTGCTAAAGACCATCCAGCCTACCTCACGATGGCGCTGGGCGCTGGATCAGTAACAGCCTGGCAAATGGCGAGAGCTTATGCAGTTTTTGCCAACAGCGGCTATTTGGTCGAACCTTATATCATCAGCAAAATTACCGATAGCAAAGATAAAGTAATCGAAGAGACCAAGCATGTTGAAGCAGGCAACGACGCAGAGCGTGTGATTGATGAACGCAACGCTTTCTTGATGACTTCGATGATGCAAGACGTCACGCGTATTGGTACTGCCGCCAAAGCTCGTCAATTGGGGCGTACTGACTTAGCAGGTAAAACGGGTACGACCAACAACCATATCGATGCGTGGTTTGCTGGCTTTAATCCAAAACAAGTGGCGATTGCTTGGATAGGCTACGACAAACCTCAATCGCTAGGCGGCACAGAAACAGGCGGTTCAGCGGCTTTGCCGATTTGGATTAAATACATGGCAGTTGCTTTAAGAAACGTGCCCGAGATGTCCCTCAATCCCCCAGCAGGTGTTGATTCACTTCGCATTAACATCAACAGCGGCGGCCGTGCTGGAGAAGATGAAAATGGTAGTTATGAATACTTCTATCATGAGTTTCCACCGCCTGAAAAAGCAGGTGGCCTCTCAGCTAAAAACCCAGCTGCAGAACTGTTGGCAAACGATCCACTTTATTAATACTTAAGTGCTCTAAAGATGGCTAAAGAATTCGGCGGACGTCAGCTACAACTGCGTCAACTTGTGGCACAAGAAGCCGCCCGCATGATGGCGGAGGACGGTATCTCTGATTATGCCTATGCCAAGAAAAAGGCTGGCAAACAGCTGGGCGTTGAAGATGCCAGCTGCCTACCCTCTAATGCCCAAATCGAAGAAGAAATTCGCATTTTTCATGAGCTTTATAACAGCGATTCACAGCCTCAAGCCTTGAAGCAACTTCGTCAAGACGCCCTTGTGGTGATGGAGTTATTTCAACGCTTCAATCCGCATTTAACCGGCGGCGTACTCGATGGCACGGCTGGACTAAATTCAGAAACGCATATTCATTTGTTCGCGGATAGCGCTAAAGAAGTTGAGATTTTTTTGCTGAATCAGCAAATTCCCTATGACAGCAATGAAAAATCTTATCGAGTGCGCGAGAAATCTGATAAGAAAAATTCAGATCGTATGAAAGTGCCCATGTTTACCTTGGAGGCGCCGAATGGTTTGGTAAAACTAAGCGTTTTTGAAGTGGATGGTATTCGATACTCGACTAAAAACCCTGTGAATGGGACAAATGCAGAGCGCGTTGATATTGCAGGATTAAAAGCCTTACTGGCTATTTAAGCCAGCAGGCGATATCTACTGAGCAGAGAGCCAGCGAGCGATTTCCAAAGCATAGTAAGTCAAAATACCGTCAGCGCCCGCACGTTTAAAACCCAACATCGCTTCTAAGACACAGGCTTTTTCATCCAACCAGCCGTTTTGCGCAGCGGCTTTAAGCATGGCGTATTCGCCACTGACATGATAAGCGTAAGTCGGCACGCCAAACTCTTCTTTCACACGGCGCACGATATCCAAATAGGGCATGCCTGGCTTGACCATGACCATGTCCGCACCTTCTTCAATATCCAAAGCGACTTCTTTAATCGCTTCATCCGAGTTATGCTGGTGTGATCACGGGAAGTCTGGGAACGCTGACCAAGCAGGGTAGTGGAACGCTGACGCTGAGTGGCACGAACACGTACACGGGGTTGACGACGATCAGTGCGGGAACGCTGGTGCTGGGTCATGCGACGGACACGCTGGTCGGAGATGTGACGGTGAACGGAAGTGGCGCCGTATTGTCTGTTCCGAATGCGGATACGGTTGGAGCGGTGACGTTGACGGACGGTACCATAAGCGGTGCCGGGACGCTGACGGGTACG
>CAIUWU010000068.1 GCA_903902945.1 uncultured Pseudomonadota bacterium | reverse complement strand
GGGTTCGCGGATAAAACAAACGATCCCGGTTGCGACAAAAGCTAATAGGCCCGACGCCACAAAAACCAGG
The DNA here is from genome assembly GCA_903902945.1 of uncultured Pseudomonadota bacterium. Classification (GTDB taxonomy): domain Bacteria; phylum Pseudomonadota; class Gammaproteobacteria; order Methylococcales; family Methylomonadaceae; genus Methylomonas. Next base: position 3,184 of record CAIUWU010000068.1, on the reverse strand, counting down.
TGGTAGTCACCCATCAGACTATGAACGTAACCGGCACTGTAGGCGGCAATGGCCGCTCCGATTTGATGCGCGAAGCAAATCCAGCCGAATACCACACCGACGTTTTGTTTGCCGAACAAATCGGCTGTCAAGGCCGAGGTTGCCGGAATGGTGGACAACCAATTCATGCCGTAAATAACCGAGAACATCATTAATTGTCCGATTGTATCAATGCTGGGCAGTACGATTAGCGCTGCACCTCTGACGACGTAATAAAACGCTAACGGCCAGCACCTACCGTATCGGTCGCACAACCAACCGGCTAAAATGGTACCAAACACATCGGCTGCGCCCATTATGCCCATGGACATGGCCATGGTCATTTCGGTAAAGCCGTGTTCAATGCCGTGTGGAATCAGATGCGTTTGAAACAAGCCAGAGGTCGTTAAACCGCAAATGCCAAAACTCGAAGCCAATAGCCAAAATTGCGGACTGCGTATCGCCGAGCGCATAGGATTTTGATCCGGCTTAAGCACTGTTCCATGAACCCCATGATCGCCATAGGGCAACAGGCCTTTGGATTCGGGAGCATCGTTTAAAAACCTCAGCACCAACGGTAAAGCCACCAGGCCCAAGCCTGCGGCGATAAACAATGTCGCAGCCCGCCAGTCTTCATGAATATTGATTTGCATTAGGACTGGGGTGAGCACTAACTGCCCAGAAGAAAAAGCAGCCCCCAATATGCCTAATGCCAGCCCCCTCTGTTTATGAAACCAGCGATTGATCAGCGCCGATCCCATAATCATGGATGTTCCGCCAGAACCTGCTCCTACCAAAAGCCCCCAAAGCAAATACATTTGCCAGGATTCCTGCATAAAAACGCTGCCGCCCGCACCCAATATCGATAGTATCAGTGTTATTACACTTACTTTTTTGGCACCATATAAATCCATCAATCGGCCCAAAAATGGTCCGGCTAGACCAAATAACAGCAGGTTGAGTGAAATGGAGCCGCTAATGATTTCTCGGCTCCAGGCAAACTCCTGCTCCAGAGATAGCATGATGATCCCAGGAACGGAGCGAAGTGCCGATGCAATAAACAAGCACAGAAACGTCACCGCAAGTACTACCCATGCATAGTGAACTGAATCAGTTAGACTCTTTGGCATTGTTACATCGGACTTGGACTGAAACATATTCGTGTGGGTTTATTTGAATCAGGCTTATTCGGCGTCTTCGATTTTGTCCATTAGTTCGATCAGCCTAGTCACGCCTTGCAGCAGGATGCCGCCGACGCCCAAAGCAAACCAAACCCCAATCACAAATCCCCAATGGATCGGTGCAGCGAAAAACTCCTCTCTAAACCAGAAAGTATGCCCCCATTCGTTGAAGCCAACGCTGACCAAAATCATGAATGGCCCGAATACGGCCAAGGTCAATGGCAATGAAATGCCTTTGGCATACAAGGGCAAGCGGGTTCTGGCGTACAGCCAGGCGCAGCCGCCCAGAATCACGTACAGCGGGAAGTTGAAGTAAAACTCGATGATGTGATTAGCGGTAAACGGCGTGTCGCGAATTGCCACCTGATGCCAGGAATTGTCCTGTTCAGCGAAATAACTACCGGCCCAGTACACAGCAAAGGTGTAAATGCTGATCCACATCGTCAAGGTGAAATAGCGGCGAATTTCTTCCTTGGGCGCCAGTTGATCCAAATTCCGGTCGCGCGTGGTCCATAAGTAACCCCAAAAGCCGCTGGCCACGGCAGCGATTACCGCCAGTTCGATATAAAACAGGCGCATCCAGTAATGTTCGAACGCCGGTTCCGAGGAATCTAAACCGTGCTTGATGGCAAAAGCACCTTGATAAAGTCGTAAACTGACGTAAATCAAGGTTAATATGCCAAAGCCTTTTAAATATTTGGGTAAGTCGATCAAATACCAAGGCAATGATTTGGGGTTTTCGGTGCTTAAGCGCACATGTTCTGTCGTGGTAGCCATGATGTTTGCTCCTGAATTAATTGAATTTGGGAATGACGGCGGCGGAAATACTAGAGATATAGCGTTTTCCCATCACGTCGTCGTAAAGAAACAGCAAGCCGCCCAACCGGCTGTCCGCATCCTTGATCAGCCCATCCAGCTTTTCCGATTCCCAGGCCGCATCGCGCACTTCTACGGTGATGGTGCGTTGTTCGCCGGGGGCGATAGGTGTGTTGTCACTGACGCTCAGGCCGGTATTACTGATGTTATCCTTGCTGGGCTTGCTGTTTACACTCACTAAGTCAGCGTTCATGAAATGCACGTTGGAACTAGAAAATTGGCCGATCCTGATGTCACCTTGGCTGCGATTGTCGATACTAAACTCCAACAACATGGCGCGTTGAGCCACGTTGTATTCTGCTTTTAGCGTATCGACATTGACCATTCCGGCATTGACTTGTGCCGGCAGAGGCAAAATCCGATCCAAGCCTGCTTGTAATGGGATGGCGTCCGGGTACTGGTTGGCGGTGACGGTATTCAGCGCCAACACCAATACCGGTACGCCGACTAGCACAGTTCTTGCGATGGTTTTGTCCTGAGAGGTGATCAACTCCTGTTCCAAACCGGCATTCAGCATTCGGTAACGGCTGATAAATAAGGGGCGACGCACCCACCACAACAACCAGGCCGCCGCCAATGCGCCCCAGAACAGGTGCCAGAAAATGCCATTGGTAAAGCCGAAGCTCTCCATATCAATCATTTCACCGTTAATGGTTTTAATCGTATTGTTGAAATCGCCTGGATTGCCTCCTATTTCCAGCCATACACCTGGGCCCATTACCTGCCCAGCGTCTTTTAAATTAAAAAACGGGTGAATGTGATAACGTCCCGGCAGACGTCCTTTCAAGACTACTTTGAATTCATAGTCACCACCTGGTTCCAAGGCTACCGAGTTGGTCCAAGGTTTACCGTTCAGGTAGCGCTCGGTGCGAATCAGCACTGGTCCCGGTGTGGAGATATTCAAGAAGCTGGCTTCTGGTTTAGGCACACTGATCGGCCAGTCTTCGGCGACATGAAACTTGCCGCTGACACTGACTTCATCGTTGACGTTGAATTTTTGTGTGGACCATTGCACGTCATACCACTGAATGGTGCGCATCCTGATGAAAGGCTCTAGGGCTTTTTCGCCATGGGCATGCGCGGTCGGTATTGCAAATATCGACAATACG
>CAIUWU010000067.1 GCA_903902945.1 uncultured Pseudomonadota bacterium | reverse complement strand
GCCGCTGGTTAGACTCAACCGTATCACCCAGGGTGCGCCGGTAACCTTGCTGGCCAAAATCGAAGGTCGTAATCCCGGTTATTCGGTGAAATGCCGGATCGGTGCGGCGATGATCAATGATGCGCAACAGCGGGGATTGCTCACCGAAGGCAAAGAAATTGTCGAACCGACCTCCGGTAATACCGGTATTGCCTTGGCTTTTGTGGCGGCGGCAAGAGGCATTCCTCTGACACTGACTATGCCGGAAACCATGAGTTTAGAACGGCGCAAACTACTGCTGGCTTATGGCGCCAACCTGATTCTGACCGAAGGCGCCAAAGGCATGAAAGGTGCGGTGGCCAAAGCCGAAGAAATTGCCGCCGAAAATCCTGACCGTTATGTCTTGCTACAGCAGTTTAAAAATCCTGCCAATCCGCTGATTCACGAACAGACCACCGGACCGGAAATCTGGCAGGACACTGACGGTGCGATTGATATTTTGGTATCCGGGGTCGGCACTGGCGGCACTATTACCGGTATTTCCCGTTACATCAAACATACTCAAAATAAGCCGATTCAGAGCATTGCGGTTGAGCCTGCAACCAGTCCGGTGTTAACCCAGTTCCGTAATGGTGAACAGTTACAGCCGGCGCCGCACAAAATTCAGGGCATAGGCGCAGGCTTTGTACCCGATATTCTGGATTTGTCACTGGTCGATGAAATTCAACAAGTCTCCAATGAAGAAGCCATCGACTATGCTCGCCGGCTGGCCAGAGAAGAAGGAATACTAGCCGGTATTTCCTGTGGAGCAGCGGTTGCCGCAGCGATTCGGGTTGCCAGACGCCCTGAAAATGAAGCCAAAACCATAGTGGTGATATTGCCGGATTCAGGTGAGCGCTATCTGTCGTCGCCGCTGTTCGAAGGTATTTTCGATGCTCAGGGTAAACCGGTATGACGGATACGGTTAGATCCGACTGGGGTATTCCCCATCTGGTTGCCGAGTTGCGGCAATTACGCGTCCAGGCGCTGGAAAACCGCCGCCGCCAGCAACCGCCGAGACTGCCTTCACGCAAGATTCTGGCCAATATCGTCGATCAGCTGTCGGCAGTGCTGTTTCCCAACCGCTTGGGTTTACCTGATCTGACCGATGAAAGTATTGATTATTTTGTCGGTAACACCCTTGATAACGTCTTGCGGCAGTTAAGCAGTCAGATCGAGTTGGAATTATTGTTCGCCCGTGAATTGGCTGAAACCAGCGCAGTCGCTCACTGCAGCGCCAGTGACTACACCCTGCAATTTGCCGCCCAGCTGCCGACCATCCGTCAATTACTGGATACCGATTTACAAGCCGCTTACGAAGGTGATCCGGCGGCGCGCAGTGCCGATGAAGTGCTGGTCTGCTATCCGGGAATGGTGGCGGTGATTCATTACCGGATCGCTCATTTGCTGTACCAGCTGGGTTTGCCGCTGATTGCCCGCATGATTTCGGAAATTGCCCACTCGGCCACTGGTATTGATATTCATCCCGGCGCGCAGATTGCTGACAGCTTTTTCATCGATCATGGCACCGGCGTCGTCATTGGTGAAACCGCGATTATCGGCAGCCGGGTGCGGATTTATCAGGCGGTGACCCTGGGCGCCAAACGCTTCAACAAGGATGACAGCGGCATGCTGGTCAAAGGCAACTTGCGTCATCCGATTGTCGAAGACGATGTGGTGATCTACGCCGGCGCCACCATTCTGGGCCGCATCACCTTAGGCAAAGGCTCGACCATTGGCGGCAACGTCTGGCTGACCCACAGCGTTCCGGCCGGCAGCCAGATCAATCAGGCCCAGGTTCGTGCCGAATCATTCGATGCGGGAGCGGGTATCTGAACCGCATTTTTTAAGACACTACTACATAACAGCCACACAGGAGCACACACATGACCGATATTCATCAAGCCCATACCGCATTAGGCGATGTCGCGGCGCGGACCTTATCGAATGCCACCAAAACCGTACCGATGATGGGGACGATTACCCCTCGTTGGTTAGTTCATTTATTGCAATGGGTACCGGTTGAAGCCGGTATTTATCGCGTCAACCGCGTCAAAGACAACACCAGCATTAGCGTCGAATGTTCCAGTCTCGACGAAAGAGTACTGCCACAAACCTTTGTTGATTACGAAGAGTGGGGTCGCGAATACCGTTTGAATGCGGTTAATACCGTTTTGGATGTACATACCCGGGTTGCCGATTTGTACAGCAGTCCGCACAACCAGATTCATGAGCAATTACGTCTGACTATCGAAACCGTCAAAGAGCGTCAGGAAAGCGAGTTAATCAACAATGCCGAATATGGCTTGTTGAATAATGTGGCCCCCAGTCAGCGGATTCAGACCCGCAACGGTTCGCCAACCCCTGATGATCTGGATGAACTGATTGCCAAAGTCTGGAAAGAGCCTGCGTTCTTCCTGGCTCATCCGCGCGCTATCGCTGCCTTTGGTCGTGAATGTACCCGTCGTGGCACACCACCACCGACTGTTTCATTGTTTGGCTCGCAGTTCCTGACTTGGCGAGGCTTACCGTTGATTCCGTCTGACAAGGTCAAAATCGTTAATGGCAAAACCAGCATTTTGCTGATTCGTACCGGCGAAAGTCGTCAGGGTGTGGTGGGTTTGTATCAGCCTAATCTGACTGATGAACTGAGCATGGGCTTGTCAGTGCGTTTTATGGGGATCAATCATAAAGCGATAGCGTCTTATCTGGTGTCTTTGTATTGCTCGCTGGCCGTTTTGACCGATGATGCGATTGGCGTTCTGGAGAATGTTGTAGTGGATAACTACTATGACTACAAGTAACTTAGATGCACTCGTCAACAGCGCCTTGTCTTCGGCAGCCCCTGACGGGCTGCCGGATGTCAATGAGCTGACCCGGCTGGCTAATGCTTTTTTTAGTGAATTGCCTTGCGATGGTTCCCGTATTAGCCAGTTTGCCAAGCCGGTGACGGCACCGGTGGCGTTGCCCAAAGCCAATGTTGCCGATTTTAATGCCTTGAATGTCATTGACTGGAAACAGCCGGTTAAAAGCGTCAATTTCGCTGACCAAGACCTGAGTCATGGCGTGGCGCAGCCGAGCACTTTTTACTTTTTGGAGCATGCGCAGTCCGCCAACCATTTGCCGCAGCTGCGGCAGGTGGCCAGCCATCATCAGGGTTTTGATATCAATGCCGTGCGCCGGGATTTTCCGATTCTGCAGGAACGGGTCAACGGTCATCAGCTGGTCTGGTTTGACAATGCGGCGACTACCCAAAAGCCTGCAGCGGTCATTGATCGGATCAGTGCTTTTTATCAGCATGAAAATTCCAATATTCACCGTGCAGCCCATACTCTGGCGGCCCGTTCCACCGACGCTTACGAACACGCCCGAAAAACAGTGGCGCGTTTCATTAATGCGCCTTCGGTGGATAACATCGTGTTTGTACGCGGGACCACCGAAGCCATCAATCTGGTGGCGAAAACCTGGGGTAAGCAGAATATCGGTCGTGATGATGAAATTGTCATTAGCTGGCTGGAGCATCATGCCAATATCGTACCTTGGCAGCAGTTATGCAGTGAAACCGGCGCGGTATTGAGAGTTGCACCCGTAGATGATAAAGGCCAGATCATTCTGTCCGAATACCAGAAGCTGCTGAATCCACGTACCAAACTGGTGTCGTTTACCCAGGTCTCCAATGCACTGGGCACCGTCACCCCAGCGGCTGAAATGATTGCCATGGCACAGCGTATCGGTGCGCGTGTATTACTCGATGCGGCGCAATCGGTTTCGCACATGGCCACCGATGTACAGGCACTGAACTGCGACTGGCTGGTATTTTCAGGCCATAAGATATTTGGCCCGACCGGTATCGGCGCACTGTATGGCAAAGCCGAGATACTGGAGCAATCACCCCCCTGGCAAGGCGGCGGCAACATGATCGAAGATGTGACTTTCGAGCACACCCGATATCAGCCAGCTCCCGCTAAGTTTGAAGCCGGCACTGGCAATATTGCCGATGCGGTGGGTCTAGGTGCGGCGCTGGAGTATGTGGAACGGATTGGGATTGCCAATATCGCCCGTTATGAGCATCAGTTGCTGGAATACGGTACCGAGGTACTGCAACGTATCAATGGCCTGCATCTAATTGGTACTGCTGACCATAAAGCCAGCGTGCTGTCGTTTGTGCTCGATGGTCATACCACCCAGGAGATCGGTTCGGCATTGAATGAATTCGGTATCGCGGTGCGATCCGGTCATCATTGCGCACAACCTATCTTGCGCCGCTTTGGACTGGAAGCAACGGTCAGACCTTCACTGGCGTTTTACAATACTTATGATGAGATTGATCAGCTGGCTCATGCGATCCGGCAAATCAAAAAAGGCCTGAAATTTTAGACCTGCTCGAAACCTGATAACCCGGCAGTAACAGCTGCCGGGTGCTTTTTTAAGCAGCGCAATCTGAATAGTGCCAAGTGCTGTGTTGTGCTTCGGCCTGAATCAAATCAAAACCGGCGTGTTGCCACAGTACAGCGGATGAGCTGTCGGTATTAAATACATAGCAGCGGCTGTTGATGGCATGACTAGCTGCTATCAGTTGCAGCAGTTTGTCGTTTAGGGTATCGCGACGTAGCTGCTCTAAACCCTGTGTGGAAAGCCCGACGAAATCGGCTCCTGAGCGTTCGATTAACTCAAAAGCTGATTTATCCAGCCCGGAATAATCAAATTTAATAGCAATTTTGTAGCCACGGCGCTGGTAATTGCTGAGTCCTTTCAATAAAGACTGATAGAAACGGCTATATAAGCCGTTGATATTCAGTGAGATGGCGATGTTGCTGGTTTCCAAGCCACAACGACCGATGATTTCCTCGAAATAAGCACCGTGATCGGTTTTTACGCCGAGAATATGACGGGGATCGACATCCAGAAACAATAAGCCGTTCAAATGCGATTCCGGCAGATAGTTCAGCATATGCACTGTGCGGGTTAAGCGGTCAAAACTGATGATGGAATCGGTGTTATTGGCATGTGGCGTCTGGCTGGCAATCAAGTGATCCAGCTCACTGTTTTGCAGTGTCAGAGCAGGGCAGGTGCTGAGTCTGATTTGCGCCGCATACCCCAAGGTTTGTGCCTGATGATTCAGTTCTCGGACCGGGATTAATTCGCTGCCAATTCGCATCGGACCAAACAGCGCGGCTACTTTATCGTTTTCGATAATAAAAGGCCGGTATCCGGTATTGTGCTGTTGTTCCAGACGATCATTAAAATATTCGACTAATTGTTGTAAAGGCATATCAACCTCCATGTGCTGATTAATACTGACAATATCTATAAAAAAAGGGCGGGATCAACCCGCCCACGACGTCCTTGTTGCTAATAGGAGGGAGGTTAGCAAAATCCATGATTCACGCATGACAGCCAGTTGTGGCAGTGAGCGCATGTTAAACAATGCTGTTTTTCAAATAAAACGATATGTTTCGATTTAATTATCGCTTTTCAGAATTAAAGGCTCTCGAAACATCTTGCGTTGATGTTTAGTAACAACGCTTCAACGCATGGTCACTCAGGGGATGGTAAAAGTTGATCAGGCAAGATAGGCTCAGCAATTGCTAATCAACAGCGCATTTTCCATGTGCCGAATACCGGCTCTTAAATTAGGCAAGCCGGGCGAATGCGTGTTTACTAGTTCAAGCTGATTTCCTCTTGCCCGAGAGCTCGCGACTTTTTTGATAAAGCTTATCGGTTAACGTTTTAACTCACGCGATGGGCTGCCCAAAACGTCGGCTGTACGAAACTTGCTTGTATTGGGTTGTCTCGACAAGCCGCTCATTGGCACGCCGGCTCGATAGGCCAGGTCAGCTGGATAAAAAGTCTCGCGCTCTCGGCAAGCCAAGCGCACCAAGCAATTTTCAGTTTTATCGCTTTCACGGCAGAGTCCGATAAGTTGCTGTTTCAAAATCAGGCAATCGGGATGATTGTTCAAATTTCTAAGCCCGATAAAACCGGCATTTTGGTTTTGCTAACCTTTAATTCGGTTTACTAATTGTTTTTCTAATGCAATATGCCGCTGGT
>CAIUWU010000066.1 GCA_903902945.1 uncultured Pseudomonadota bacterium | reverse complement strand
GGGATCGAAATGCTTGTTGTCAGGATCGAAAGCGGTGAAATCAGGATAGCCTTCACGTACCACTTTAGCGATACCGACGATGCCGGGTTCATCGCAGTTGGAATGATAAAAAAACACCAGATCACCGATCTTCATTTCATCGCGCATCATATTACGCGCCTGGTAATTGCGCACCCCGTCCCAGTGTTCGGTCTGCTCGGGACGCGCTTGCAAGTCGTCGATGCTGAAAGCGTCGGGTTCAGATTTCATTAGCCAGTAACGCATGGATATCCTGTTGCTATTCGGTTAACGGGGGTTCAACAACTGCGCCTGGGCGGCGGCCAGTCGGGCAATCGGAATTCTCGGTGCCGAGCAGGAGACATAATCCAGGCCGATGCCATGGCAAAAATGTATCGATTGCGGGTGGCCGCCATGTTCGCCGCAAATGCCGATCCGTAAGTCGGGACGTTCACCGCGTCCCAGTTGCACGGCCATTTGCATTAATTTGCCAACGCCTTTGCTGTCCAAAGATTCGAATGGATTATCTTCCAGCAAGCCCGATTCTTCGTACAAAGGCAGAAATTTGTTTTCGGCATCTTCCCTTGAAAATGAGAAGGTTGCCTGAGTCAGATCATTAGTCCCAAACGAGAAAAACTCGGCGACTTCTGCTAGTTTGTCGGCCCGGGTGCAGGCGCGGACAGTCTCTATCATGGTGCCGAAGCGGAAATTCAGTTTCAGCCTATGCTGTTCTTCGACTTCGCTACGAATCTGCTCCACCAGCGCAGTGACTTTTTTCAACTCCTGCGCGGTGATTACCTGCGGCACCATGATTTCCGGTCTGACCGGAATTTTCTGTTTCATGCAACGGGCGGTGGCTTCCAGTATCGAGCGGATCTGCATAGTGTAAATTTCAGGATAGCTCATGCCCAGCCGGACACCGCGATGGCCGAGCATGGGATTGACTTCGTAGAGTTCCTGAACCTTGGACAGCATCATTTTCTTTTTACTGATGGCTTCCAGAATTTTTTCTTCGTTTAACAGATTAAACGGCGCCGGCAGTTCCTGATGATAGCCCAGGGTATCCAGGGTTACTCGTTGGCCCATCACCGCTTTGAGGTAATGATTGAGTGCCTCGATTTCTTCCAGCAACTGATGTTCGTTGGGCAAAAATTCGTGCATTGGCGGGTCGAGCAGACGCACGGTGACGCTGTGCGGCGACATGGCGGTGAATAAGGCTTCAAAATCATCGCGCTGAATCGGGAATAATTTGGCTAGTGCATCTTCACGCTGTTCGGTGCTATTAGCCAGAATCATCTCAACCACCAGCGGCAAACGGTCGGCGGCATTGAACATGCGTTCGGTCCGGCACAAGCCAATGCCTTTGGCACCATAGCTCATCGCCAGTCTGGCAGTGGCCGGAGTGTCGACGTTGGCGTGTACTTGCAAGGCAGCAATTTCGTCGGCCCATTTCAGCAAGGTTTTCAGTTCTTCGGAAAAAGCGGGCGGTACCGTGGGTAATTTACCCAAATAAATATTGCCGCTGCTGCCATTGATGGTAATCAGATCGCCTTCTTTGATGTGGAGATCGCCGACAATTGCCATCCGGCCTTTCACATCGACTTTGATGTCTTCAGCACCGGCTACACAGGGTTTGCCCATGCCTCTGGCGACAACCGCAGCATGCGAAGTTTTGCCGCCACGACTGGTGAGAATGCCTTGTGCGGCGAAAAAACCGTGAATATCTTCGGGTTTGGTTTCTTCGCGTACCAGAATAATGTCGATGCCGGTTTTGGCCAGTCGCACCGCCGTATCGGCATCAAATACGCAGCGGCCGGAAGCCGCACCGGGTGAGGCCGGCAGACCTTGTGCCAATGGGGTTTGCTGGTGATCCGGTACTAATTGCGGATGCAGCAATTGCTCCAATGATTCGGGATGAATGCGTAACAGCGCTTTCTGTTGACTGATCAGTCCTTGTTTCACCATGTCTAGCGAAGTTTTGACCATCGCTGTGGCATTCATTTTGGCATTACGGGTTTGCAGACAATACAGCACCCCGCGTTCTATGGTGTATTCGAAATCCTGTACTTCCTGATAATGCGCTTCCAGTTTGCTACGCAGTTGCATTAACTGGCGATACTGGTCAGGCATGTCGTATTTCATCTCCTGCACCGGTTTGGGAGTGCGGATACCGGCGACCACATCTTCCCCCTGGGCATTGATTAAATATTCGCCATACAGTTCATCGGTGCCGGTACTGGGATTGCGGGTGAACGAAACGCCGGTAGCGCAGTCATCGCCCATATTGCCGAACACCATGGTGACGATATTGACAGCGGTGCCGTTAGCCATTTCCGGGGTGATATGAAACTCGCGGCGATAGTCGATGGCACGTTTACCCTGCCAGGAGCGGAAGACTGCTTCTATTGCTAATTCCAGCTGCTGATAGACATCATCCGGAAAGGGGTGGCCGGTTTCTTCGCGCACCAGATTCAGGAAGCGCTGGCAAATATCCTGTAACTGATCATCACTGAGCGCGGCATCGGCTTTGATACCGGCGGCATTTTTGACCTGGTTGAAGTGATGATCAAATTTCTCATCATCAATACCCAGCACGATTTTGCCGAATAACTGAATAAAGCGGCGATAGGCATCGTAGACAAAACGCGGGTCGCCAGTCATGTCCAGTAGGCCGGCAATTGTCTGTGGATTCAGGCCCAGATTGAGAATGGTATCCATCATGCCGGGCATTGACATCGCGGCCCCGGAACGCACCGACACCAATAGCGGATCATGCAGGCCGCCAAAATATTTACCGGTCTGGGTTTCAATTTTGGCTATCTGTTGCCGAACTTCATTCATCAAGCCGTCAGGTAACTGATGGTGTTGTAGGTAAGACAAGCAGGTTTCGGTGGTAATCACAAATCCGGGCGGCACGTTGATGCCAAGCTGCGTGATTTCACACAGATTGGCACCTTTTCCACCCAGCAAGGCACGGTTTTTACCATCGCCGGTTTCGAAACAGTAACTGTAAGGTTTTTGCATAGAGATAGCCTTGAAAGACAGCGCAAGCTGAAAAGTAGTTTGTAATCGCTGCGACTTTTTACAGCGTTTTGTAGGGTTTTACAAGTTGGATGGGCTGGAACTGAGCAGCCATTTTGTAGCTGAAAGTTGTTGATGACTCATAAATTTCGATAGCTGGTGTTGCATTAATCGAAACCTAGACTACTTTTGTATGAAATTTTTTATATGGGATTAATAAATTGATATACCTAGGAAATAGGATGTCAATAGTATTTAAAAAATGAGGTTATTAAAATAAAGGTAAAGTGATTTTTTAATTGATTCTAATGATGTTTCAGAATTGTTATTTTTTAATAATATGTCTATGGGTTTTTTGGTGGATAAGGTCGTTTAATAAGTAAGTTGTCAATTTTTTTATAGGCGATTGGTAGCAATAAATTCTCCCATAGTCAATTAATTTATTTTTATATTTTTAGGGATTTTTATTGGTTGCAAGGCAGATCTATAAAATAAATATTACTGTTGTATTAAACAAGATTAATAATAAATTTTATGGTAATTTGTTGGGGGTTGAATGATTAAAAAAGGTTTATATTTTGTACAGATATTTGATTGTTTTATTGTCAAAAAAACAGTATTTGAAAAAAACGATATAAAAGATTTTTTTTATAGTTCTGTTTCTGATATGGGGTTGCAGAATTTTAGTAAAATATTGATTTTTATTGTTTTTACGATGCCATCAATCGCGTTTGCTGATGTAGTTGAGACAAGGGAATTTATTGATAGGACTGTTCGTACTGAGGATATAGATCAAGACGAGGAAGTCCAAAAGGTTTCAGTTGTTTTTAAAAATGGGGCATATCAAGAATCAGTTACTAGAAAAGGCAAGCTTATTTGGTTTAAAAAATTCTGGGATGATGGTGGTGCCAATTATCTTTTCTATAATGCTGACACCAACACAGGTAAATGGAGTACATGGCGTATCGATCCTGACCACAATCTGTCGAATTTTTCATCAGGATTAGATCTAAGATTAACCTTTGATCCCAATAACCCAACCCATGCCAGACAAAAGATCGAGCTGCAATGTGGACAGCATACGGTATCGATAAGCTGCGGCTATATCGATGTCCCCAAAGATGCTCGGCGAGGACGCAAGTGTAATCACAATACCTTGCGTTTTAGCGGACCCGATGGCAAATCTTCTGAACCGTCGATGTCTGATGATTTGGCGTATCTCGAATCTCTTCGACTCACACCGGTAGGCATAGGGTGTGAGAAGTCTGAGAACGATAACTCGGAGAATAATAATTTTGCTGTCGCAGTCGAGTACAGCAGTTGCTTGGGTAACGGTGGCTCTTGTACTGCACGACGTCTTTTCAGTACCGATGGTAAACAACTGAGTTTTGGACTGACTTATTCGGATGATACCCGTGAGGACGAAAGGCAATATGTTGAGGCTGAATCACGTTTAGGTATTGATCCAACATCACCATTCACAATTTTTTATATAGAAACTGGAGAATAATCATGTCAAATCACTATAACGACCCGATTGATCATACGCCAGGCCGTCTGGCTGGGAATTCTCGAGACTGGGGGGCTGCTAGTGAGGCAGTCAAAACGCAGGTACAACAAATCATTATTAACGAGGCACGTAATGCACATTTAACTGATGGCGATATCGTCAATCTTTTAGCGTTTGCCGAGCATGAATCCGGATTTAATCCCGATGCGGCTAATACGAAGACTTCTGCATTTGGTTTGGGACAGACGGTTGATGGTACCGCACAAGCTTATGGCATAACCGATAGTAATCGATGGGATGCAACCGCGCAGGCGAGAGCCTTGATTGGTTATTATCAAGAGGCCAAGGCGCACTCGCCCGGTATGGGGGCCGCAGGTATTTACCAGTACTATCATGATGGCCCTTCGAGGAAGGATAGTGGTATGAAAATATTTCAATCTCAGATCGTATATTTAATTACTAAATGGGGTAGCAATTTTCTCAATCAGAATGTAATCACGACGACTAACCCGGACGGCAGTACTACCAGCCGGTTAGATTCTAATGATGGCAGTCATTACGAGTCTGTTACAAAAAATGGTCGGGTTATTTCAACAACGACCAGAACGACTGACGGCCTTTCAATTTATTATCAGTATGATCCCGCTACCGGTGAATGGAATTATTGGACATTGGATCAGGCTAATAATTTGCTGGAGTTTAGTTCATCATCAGGTAGTGGTACTGACTTGAGCACAGCTAGCGCAACTATTTCAACACCCAGCGGCCAGCAAAAACAGTTAACCAGCGCCGAGGATCTGATCATACTGGAAGAAACGGTGGTAACCGGGACACGCAATCAAAGTTTTGTGAGTGTATTTACCCAATGGATTTCTAATACCTTGGTGTCGATTGGCAATGCCATTACGTCTGTCGTAGCGCCAATCGTCGATTTTTTCACCCCGATTGGTGCCTTCTATGAGTCCAGAACCCTGGCGCTGGATACCGCTGTCTCGATAGCCAATAAAACTCCGGTGTTGCTCAATGCCTCGCGAGCCGGTCTGACGGTCGCCGCATTACAGGCGTTAGATAGTAACCGCGATGGTAGGCTGTCAGGCAGTGAGCTGAATGGGCTGCAAGTGTGGACCGACAATAACGAAGACGGCATTGGCGATGCCGCCGAATTCAAGACACTGGCGACTGCTGGGATCAGCGAGATCCGGGCCTTGGATTACGGTTTTTATACTGAAGGCAACAGCCAGTTTACCGCTGCGTCGCCGCCGCTACCAGTCAAAATCAGCGAGACTAGCGGCATCCCCGGCAAACTCACTAATACCCTGACCACTCCCGCTTCCAGCTACCGCACCCTCCGCGATACCGATAACCGCTACTATGTCACCAGTGGGGCATGGATCGATTTCGTCGCCAGTCAGATCAAAATCAATAACAGTAATCGTACCTACCTGATTGGTACGGATGGCAATGACAGCTTTGACGCTAACTATTACGCCCAATACAACGGTATCTATTTCAATACTGATCTTCTGGTGAATTTCCTGGCCGGTGGCGGCGACGATGTGATGGGCGGCAGTAGCCGCAATGATAATCTGTGGGGCGGCACCGGTAATGATGTGTTGTTAGGTTATGCCGGTGACGACAGGCTTTACGGTGAAGAAGGTAATGATGAATTGCAGGGCGGATCCGGTAATGACAGTCTTGATGGTGGTGTCGGTGACGATAAATTGTTTGGTCAGGTTGGTAACGATATTCTCAGCGGCGGTGATGGCAATGATTTACTGATGGGCTTTACCGCCAGTAACGACAGCAAACAAACCCTGCTGACCGGGGAAACCGATAACGACACCTTGTTCGGCGGTAACGGCAACGATCAGTTATCCGGCGGTTTGGGGGATGATTTTCTGGACGGTGGCGCCGATAACGATCTGTTGTCCGGTGGTCAGGGTGCCGACATTTTGTTTGGCGGTACCGGTCTGGATGAACTGCACGGCAATGAAGGCAACGATCTGCTGCTCGGCGAAACCGGAGATGACCGGCTGTTTGGAGAGGTTGGTAATGACACGCTGTGGGGGAGCGACGGTAATGACATTCTGGTCGGCTTTACCGCTAGTAATGATGCCAAACAAACGCTTGCAACCGGCGAAACCGACGATGACAAACTTTATGGTGGTGCAGGAGACGACCAGCTCTATGGCGGACTGGGCAATGACAGTCTGGACGGCGGTGACGGAACAGATCTGTTAGTGGGGGGAGACGGTATCGACCAGTTATTCGGTGGTGCCGGTGATGATGAACTGAATGGCGGTACCGGCAATGACAGCCTGTCGGGAGAAGCTGGTAATGACAAACTGTTTGGCGGTGTCGGTAACGACAGTTTATGGGGCGGCGATGGTAACGACATTATGGTCGGCTTTACTCCCAGCAATGACAGCAAGCAGACTCTGGCCAGCGGTGAAACCGATGATGACAAACTGTATGGCGGAAATGGCGATGACTTGATGCTGGGCGGTCTGGGTAACGATTTGCTATACGGCGAGACCGGAGCCGATGAATTACAAGGCGGTGACGGTAATGATCAGCTATATGGTGGCGATGGCAATGACCGATTATTTGGCCAGATCGGCAACGATATTCTTTATGGCGGTGCTGGCGACGATCTGATTTTCGGGTTCACCGGCAGTAATGAAGCCCAGCAAACCCTGAATCCCGGCCAAACCGACAATGACTGGCTATACGGTGGCGATGGTAATGACACACTGGTAGCTGGTCTCGGCAATGACTATCTGGATGGCGGTGCCGGGGCTGATAATATGCAGGGCGGGCAGGGCGATGACATCTATGTAGTCAACAGTGTTAATGATGTGATTCTGGAATACGCTAACGAAGGTTACGATACGGTGCTCAGCAGCGCCAACTATGGTCTGAATGCCAATATCGAAGAATTGCGTTTACTGGAAGGTTACAACATCAACGCTACCGGCAACGCCCTCAACAACCGTCTGATCGGCAACAGCAGCGACAACATTCTCGATGGTGTAACCGGTGCCGATACCATGATCGGCGGTGCTGGTAATGACACTTACTATGTCGATAACAGTGGCGATCAGGTGCTTGAAAATGCCAGCGAAGGTACCGACACGGTACAAAGTAAAATCAGCTATACCCTGAGCGATAATGTCGAGAATCTCAATCTGCTTGATTTCAGCAAACCGGAACAGGGTTTGGTCGACGGTGCTGCCGTGCTGGTGTATGGCTATCCTAAAGCCAACGAACTGGATTACATGCAAGGCGATGCCATTCCCAATTACAAAGGTACCTGTGCGTTAACTTCGATCGCCAATCTGCTCACCGAAGCCAAAACGCCAACCACAGAAGCTCAGGTCGTCCAGCGGGCGATCGATAACAGCTGGGCGGTCACCAATCCGGCTGTCACCGATTACCAGCGTGGGGGTTCCAACTATCAGCAACAGCAGCAGCTATTGAGCAGCTATGGTATTCGCAACAACCTGCTGCCAGGTTACAACGAACAGGGGATTGCCAACCTGATTCGCAGTGGTCGAGGGGTGATACTTGGATTAAACGCCGGCAAACTGTGGGCTGACAATGCCTATCTCGATAACGGCGGGGTCAATCATGTGGTGACCATCACCGGAGCGGTTTACAACGAAACCGATGGCAGTCTGATGGGCTTTTATATCGCCGACTCAGGCCGGCAAAGAATCAGTGACATGACCCGCTATCTGAGTCTGGCTGATTTCCGGGCAGCCGCTAACGTTGCCAATGCCTATGCCATCTACACGACAGAAGCGATCAAGTTGTGGAATGAAGATATCAACGCTACCGGCAATGCCCTGAACAATATCTTGATCGGCAATCGCGGCAATAATGTGCTGGACGGTGGCGTGGGTAATGACACGCTGGTTGGTGGCGTCGGTAACGATACCTATCTGCTGGGTCTAGGCTACGGTGTCGATACGCTGATCGATAATGACAATAGTGTCGGCAACTATGACATTCTAAGTGTGGGCAGCAGCGTCAGTAACAATCAGCTATGGTTCCGGCATGAGGGTAACAATCTCGAAGTCAGTATCATTGGCACACAGGATAAGGCGGTAATTCAGGACTGGTATCTGGGTAGCGATCATCAAATCGAGCAAATCAAGGTCGCCAGCGGGGCGACATTACAGAACACCGATGTCGAAAAACTGGTCCAGGCGATGGCGGCCTATGCACCGCCGGCGGCCGGCATCAGTACCTTACCTGCCAGCTATCAGGTGGCTCTCAATCCGGTGATTGCCGCTAACTGGCATTAAAACACCGCTGATTGTTATCAGTCAGCATCAAGGTATCGCCGGACCGATTCTGGCGATACCGATCTTCAAACGGCTTAACCTAGTGACAGAATGATGCTTAACACCAATACAGATTCGGCTATCGACTCCGGCCTTTGGGCTTTGAAAGTCATGGCAGGTTTACATGCGATAGCCGTTGATGAAGCACGTTTACGTCATGAACTGGGCACGGCGCCTTTCGATAGCTCACGTATCATTCTGGCGGCCAAATCTCTGGGCTTAAGTGCCAAGGCGATCCGGCAGCAAGCTCAACGTCTTGATAAGGCACCGTTACCGGCGGTTGCCGAGGATGCCGCCGGTTTTTTTATTGTCGCCAGAATCGATTTCGGTGATAACCAGTCAGCCGGCTTGGAAACGGTCGCCGCCCGGGTGTTGATTCAGCGTCCTCAGCAAGCTCCTACCGTAATAGCGCTGACACAGTTGCTGGCAGACTGGAACGGGGTGCTGATTTTTTTCACCAGTAAAGCCAGTTATGCGCGAGAGATGGCCAAATTTGACTTTAGCTGGTTTATTCCGGCAATCGTCAAGTACCGTAAATTATTGGCGGAAATTTTATTGATTTCGCTGGTATTACAGATCATCGGACTGATTACGCCGCTGTTTTTTCAGGTAGTGATGGATAAAGTGCTGGTCAATCACGCGATGAAGACGCTGAATGTGGTTGCCACCGGTCTGATCGTAGCTATCGTTTTCGAGGCTTTGCTGTCTGGAATCCGAACCTGGGTGTTCGCCCACACCAGCAGCAAACTCGATGTCGAGTTAGGCGCCAGACTGTTTCGGCATTTGCTGAATCTTCCCGTTGCATATTTTCAGGCCCGCCGGGTCGGGGATTCGGTTGCCAGAATCCGGGAACTGGAAAATATTCGCTCTTTTTTAACCGGCAATGCCATCACCTTATTAATCGACTTGTTGTTTTCGTTGGTGTTTCTGGCCGTAATGCTCTACTACAGCGGCTGGCTGACCCTGATCGTTGTCATTTCGATTCCCTTATATACGCTGGTATCTCTGATTTTTACGCCTGTCATTCGAGCAAGACTTAATGACAAATTCAATAAAGGCGCCGAAAACCAATCGTTTCTGGTAGAAACCATCAGCAACATCGATACTGTGAAAGCAATGGCGGTCGAGCCGCGCTGGATTCAAAACTGGGATAAGCAACTGGCCGGCTATGTCATTTCAGGCTTGAATGTCACCAATATCGCCACTCTGGCCAATAGTAGTATTCAGCTGATCAGCAAGTTGGTCACCGCTGCCATCATGTGGTTTGGTGCCACGCTGGTCATTGATCAGAAACTGACTGTCGGCCAGCTGGTGGCTTTCAATATGTTGGCTGGACAGGTTTCCAGTCCTGTTTTACGACTGGCGCAGATGTGGAATGACTTTCAGCAGGTTGGCATTTCGATGAGCCGGCTGGGAGATATTCTGAATACCCGTAGCGAAATTGAAGGCCAGAAATCTCGGCTGCCCCGTCTGGCGGGTGGGGTCAGTTTTGATCAGGTGTCATTTCGTTATCGTCCTGATGCAGCCGATGTGATCCGGCAACTGTCAATTAATATTGCGCCGGGCGAGATTATCGGTATCGTCGGCCGCTCCGGTTCAGGAAAAAGTACGTTGACCAAACTGGTACAACGCCTGTATGT
>CAIUWU010000065.1 GCA_903902945.1 uncultured Pseudomonadota bacterium | reverse complement strand
CTATCATACCCACTACCAAGTAACTCTTTGATGTTGAAAATGCTGTAACATGAGTTGAGAGGCCAGAAACATATCAAAACTTAAGAGTTTACAATGCGCATCACCCCTGCTCAGGTACAGACCACCAAAAACACGGTAAACCGGGTACTCGCCGTGCCTAATCGGGTTTGGTTATTCGGGTCACGCACAGATGATAGCCGACGCGGCGGAGATATTGACTTGTATATTGAAACCGATGTAAAACTACCCAACCGTGCCGAAACCATTTGCACACTCTATGGCGAACTGATCATTGCATTGGGTGACCAAAAGTTGGATATAGTGCTAAAAGATGCGCATACTGGCGAATCTCCCATTGTTGAAATTGCGAGACGCACAGGGATTTTGCTATGAGTTTAAACTATTTGCCCGAACACAGGGAAAATGCGCGATTGGCGCTGGAACTTGCAAAAAGGGAAATGGCACATCTTGCTTATACTCATAGTACTTTGTTCTCCCAGACGATCACTTTGGAATGGGTAAAATCATTATCCGAACGTGAAGACCTGTCTGAGAAAATTGATGCTTTTGTGAGCAGGTTTGGTCGGCTGCAAGATCACATCGGAGAAAAACTCATACCGCGATTTGCCGCTTTATTGGGCGAGTCGCCAAAATCTTTATTAGATGTATTGGCATACGCCGAGAAAGTCGGGTGGGTCGACAGCACCGCAAAATTTGTAGGGGCAAGAAAATTAAGGAACTTATTAGTTCACGAATATATGGCGGATGCCGACCTTTTTCTTGAATCACTGCTTGCGGCTAACAATGCCACTCCAATGCTGATGGATGTGGTGAATAAAATAGAAGATCATGCGAAAAGTTTAGGTATATACAGCGTTTTTAATGTTGATTGATTGCTTCTTTTATCGTTGGCGGCAAAGGGTTGCCGCCCTACGGCCCTTATTTACACAGTAGGAGGGGGTTAGGGTATTTCCTGGCGCTAGATTGCATAGCATAAGTATTCCCAACTTCCCCGTCTGCCGTTACAATGTCCCCATGGATCACGACCATAGCTACAAGCTCCTGTTTTCCCACCCCGAGATGGTCGCCGACCTATTGCGCGGTTTTGTGCTAGAGGATTGGGTGAAAGACTTGGATTTCGCCACTTTGGAACGTGTCAGTGGCGGCTATGTCGCAGACGACCTGCGCGAGCGGGAGGACGACATCGTCTGGCGTGTGCGCTTTGGGGGGGGATGGCTTTATGTCTACCTGCTGATAGAATTCCAGTCGAGCGTGGACCACTTCATGGCGGTGCGGGTGCTGGCCTACCTCGGTCTACTCTACCAAGATATCATCCGAACCGGGGGGCTTACGCCGGATCGCCTGTTGCCGCCAGTGCTGCCGCTTGTTCTGTATAACGGCAAACCGAGATGGACCGCGCCGGAGGAAGTTGCCGATCTGGTAGCTGCCTCGCCTGCCGGACTAGACCGCTACCGGCCGCGCCTTCGCTATTTACTGCTGGACGAGGGCCGCTATGCCGACGGCGAACTGGCCCCCTTGTGCAACTTAGCGGCAGCCCTGTTCCGTATGGAGAACAGCCGCACTCCACAGGATGTGGAACAGGTGCTGTCGGCGTTGGTCGAATGGCTGAAGTCCCCTGGACAAGACTCGCTACGCCGGGCTTTCACCGTATGGCTAAAACGGGTGTTCTTGCCGGGGCGCTTGCCTAGTGTGGATTTTGACAATCTAAACGAATTGCAAGAGGTGAAGAGCATGTTGGCAGAACGGGTAATCGAATGGACCGAAGAATGGGAGCATAAAGGCTTGCAAAAAGGTCGGCAAGAAGAATGCATTTCATTAGTAATGCGGTTATTAAGACGAAAATTTGGCACCCATCCCGAGCTTGGCCCTTCGCTGGCGCAATTGCAAAAATTGCCGGTGGAAAAGCTAGAAGGCCTGACGGAGGCGATTTTTGATTGGGTGGAAATCAGTGATTTTACCGAGTGGCTAAGGCAACAACTTGCTAATCAATAAATTTATTGAAACTACAAAAATTGGCAATGCGTTTAACGGAACGACAAAGAGCTATTATTCTGCTCATGCGATTAAACCAGCACCAAATTGACACATTAAAACGGATCGG
>CAIUWU010000064.1 GCA_903902945.1 uncultured Pseudomonadota bacterium | reverse complement strand
GCCGCCGCCAAACCGGCACCGGCTAAAAAAGCCGGTCAACTGGGTGGGCTGTTGGGCAAGTTCAAACGCAAATAAATCACTGATAACGCAGTTCTGACCAAGCCTCTAGCCTTGAAAAAGGCTAGAGGCTTTTTTGTGCAGGTCTGGCAGGCTGCTTACGGGTGATTGCGAGCTGCCAGTCTCGGCAGGTCTTCGCCGATAAACAAGGCCGGATCGACTGTTTCTTTATTTAGATAAACAATCCAGTGTAAATGCGGTCCGGTGACCCGGCCGGTTGCACCGACCGTGCCCAGCGGCTGCCCGGGCAACACCGTTTGTCCGGTTTGTACTTTGATTTCGGTCATGTGCAGATACGCGCTGATCAGCCCCTGGCCGTGATCCAGAAATACCGTATTGCCGTTAAAGAAAAAATTGCCGGTACCGATTACGGTGGCCGCAGCCGGCGCCAGAATCGGTGTGCCGACACTGGCGGCAATATCCAGTCCGTTATGCGGCTGTCGAGGTATTTCATTAAAAAACCGTTTCAGACCGAACAGGCTGCTTAAACGGCCATCAACCGGCGCCTGAAAACGAGTATCCACCGGTTTTTCAGTCCAGGTGTTTTTAATCGACTCCATCAGCTGCTTTTCGGCCTCGATTCGTTTCAGATCGTCGGCTGACATTTCATCGACCATGCGCTTGTTGGCGATGGTCAGATGCTGCTCCGGGTAATGTTTATCGAGCACCAGAAACGATTGCTGATTGCCAGAATCGGCGCTCCCCAGATTGATCGCAGTGATGCCGGGGGGTTGAGATAGTGGAATTCCCACCAGCGCTTGCCATTGGCCCTGATGCTGAGTGACCAGTACCCGGTTATTGCGAAAATAGGCTTTCGGCATAGGCTGGTGGGCGTCACCCAGATTAATCTGGGCTATGCCCCCCGGTACCCAGGCGGCTTGTGGATAAGAGTCCGCCCAGCACAGCAGAGGGCTAAGACTCAGGAGTAGCAGTTTTTTTATCATGAATGATCTCTTTGACCTGACTTAATACCTGACCATCGGCAAAACGGCTGATGAATAGCTGATTCGGCTGCAGCTGCCGGCTGGATTTAATAATTTGCTGATCATCCTGCCGCTGGCTGATGCTGTAGCCGCGCTCCAGCGTTGCCAGCGGGCTGACCGCCTGTAAAGTCTGGGCGATTGCCGCTTGGCGTTGTTTGAACCGCTCGATGGTGTTGTGAATGTTTTTGATTAAAACCTGTTGCCAGTAATGCAGCTGCTGCCGGTGTTGTTGAATGGCCTGAGTCGGCTGAGACTGCCGGAAGCGGTAATCAGTCAGTGTCCAGCGCTGGTGATGGTGGCGTAGCTGATACTGTATCGCCTGACTCATACGCTGCTCCAGTTCGTCGAGCCGTTGCTGGTTACGTTGCAGTTGTTGGCCAGGATGCTGTTGCAGCAGTGCTTTCAGTTGCCAGTTGAGCTGTTGCTGGCGCTGGCTGAGCTGGCGTTGCATCAATTGCTGTAACTGCCGCTCCCGGTATGCAAAGCCGGCCAGCCATTCGCTTTGCTGCGGTACCGCGTGTTCGGCTGCCGCAGAAGGTGTCGCAGCACGTAGATCAGCGACGAAGTCGGCAATCGTGACATCCACTTCGTGACCGATACCGGCAATTACCGGTATCTCGCTGGCAATAATGGCACGAGCCACCAATTCTTCATTAAATGCCCATAAATCTTCCAGTGAACCGCCACCCCGCGCCAGAATGATTACATCGGCCAGAGCCTGTTGATTGGCAGTAGCCAGTGCCCGGGCAATTTCGAACTGAGCCGTGTCACCTTGTACCGCCACCGGGTAAATCACTACCGGAATAGCCGGGAACCGCCGTTTTAATACGGTGAGAATGTCGTGAATTGCCGCACCGCTGGCTGAGGTAATCACGGCAATTCGGCGCGGAATCAGCGGAATAGGGCGCTTGCGTTGTAAATCAAACCAGCCTTGTGCGGATAGCTGCTGTTTCAGGCGTTCGAAGGCAAGCCGTAAAGCGCCGTCACCGGCGGCTTCCAGATGTTCGACTACCAGTTGGTAGTCGCCGCGTGGCTCATACAGGCTGACTTGTGCGGTTGCAATGACCTCCGCGCCGTTGGCGGGCTTGAAGCGCAGCCGTTGTTGCTGGCCTTTGAACATGGCGCAGCGAATCTGCGCCTGGGCGTCTTTTAAAGTGAAGTAAATATGCCCGGAGCTGGGTAGGCTGAGATTGGATATTTCACCGCTGACCTGGACGGTCAGGAAGTGATTGGCCAGTAAGCGCTTGGCTTCGCGGTTGAGCTGGGAAACGCTGTAAACAGTTTCAGACATAGCCGGGTTTACAGCGTTTCAGCATAACGGGATCAGGCTGTGAAAGGACTTTCCAGCACGATGGTTTCATTACGGTCAGGACCGGTTGACAAGATCGTGACCTTGACGCCGATCAGCTGTTCAATGCGGGCGATATAGGCCTTGGCATTGTCTGGCAACTGGTCAAAGTCGGTGACACCGGCAGTAGTGCCGCTCCAGCCGGGCATTTCTTCAATGATTGCTTCGCAGGCTTCGTATTGATCGGCACCCAGCGGGGCGGTTTCTGTAATCTGACCGTTGATTTTGTAAGCAGTGCAAATACCAATTTTATCCAGACCGTCCAGTACATCCAGTTTGGTCAGGCAGATGCCACTTAGGCTGTTGAGCTGGGCAGACTTGCGCATCGATACCGCGTCGAACCAGCCACAGCGACGTTTACGGCCAGTAGTGGCGCCGAATTCATGGCCTTTGACACCTAGATGTTCGCCATAGCTGTTATCCAGTTCGGTGGGAAAAGGCCCATTGCCAACCCGAGTCGAGTAGGCTTTGGTAATGCCCAGCACGTAGTCGATTGCCAGCGGTCCAATGCCGGTACCGGTAGCAGCGCCGCCGGCAGTGGTGTTGGACGAGGTCACATAAGGATAGGTGCCGTGGTCAATATCGAGCAGCGCGCCCTGTGCACCTTCGAACAGGATGTTATTGCCTTGTTGCTGGTGGCTGTAGAGGTCTTCGCCGACATCGGTCAGCATTGGTATGATCAGCTCACCCAGTTTCAGGGTATCGGCCAGAATGGTCTGATAATCGACTGGATCGGCTTGGTAGTAATTGACCAGCATGAAATTGTGATATTCGACCAGATCTTTCAGGCGTCTGGCGAATTCTTCGCTGTTACGCAAATCGCCGGCTCGCAGACCACGGCGGGCAACTTTATCTTCATAAGCAGGACCGATACCACGACCGGTGGTGCCGATGGCTTTGCTGCCCCGGGCTTTTTCACGCGCCTGATCGATAGCGACATGCACCGGCAGAATCAATGCGCAGGCTTCGCTGATAGTCAGCCGATTTCTGACTGGCACGCCGGATTTTTCCAGAATGTCGATTTCTTTCATCAGTGCTTGCGGACACAGCACCACGCCATTACCAATCATGCATTGCACACCTTCGCGCAATACCCCGGACGGAATCAGGTGCAATACGGTCTTTTCACCGTTAATGACCAGTGTATGGCCGGCATTGTGGCCACCTTGGAAACGGACTACGGCGGCCGCCTGTTCCGTTAAAAGATCGACGAGTTTACCTTTACCTTCGTCGCCCCATTGTGTACCGATAACAACAACATTCTTTCCCATAATTTTTTTTAACCTTAAGCGTATGGTTTAACAACCCAGTGTTGATCTTGTTTTTCCAGAAATGCGGTGCAGCCTAAATCGCGTGCCGAGCCTGATTGTTCCGGCAGATGTTCGATCACGGTGGTGCCTTGGGCACGCAGATCGCGAATGGTGTCTGCTAGATCGCGGTCGTCGGCAGACGGCGCAAAGACGATGGTTTTGGCGTCAGGGCTGCTGTTGGCTTTGTATAAATTAACCAGTACTTTCAAGTCAGCACTGAAGCCAGTAGCGGCGCGGGCGCGGCCAAAGATTTTACCGATATTGTCATAGCGGCCACCGCGGGCAATTTCACGGCCTATGGTCGGGATAAAGGCGGCGAAGACGATACCGGTGTGGTAGTGATAGCCGCGCAGTTCGGCCAGATCAAAACTGACGGGCAGCGAGGGAAAATCACGTTGTAATTTGTCAGCCAGCCACTGCAAGTCATCGAGAGCTTTGCTCAGGCTGGGTAGTTGCTGGTCAAACAGGTCGCGGGCTTTGCTTAAAATCTGGCGATCACCATTCAGTTTGGCCAGCGCGAGCAGTGCTTGTTTGGATTGTGGGTCGATTGCAAAACCATTGACCAGTTCATTCAGTTCGGCACCGGCTTTACGCTGTAAGACATCGAATAATTCGGCTTCCTGATGGCTGTCCAAACCGGCCTGTTCGGCAAGACTGCGGTAAATGCCGACATGGCCGAGATCGAGATGAACATCGGTCAGGCCACTGATAGACAGCGTTTCCAGCATCAGGCGAATCACTTCGTAATCGCTTTCCAGACCCTGATGGCCATATAACTCGGCACCGATTTGCATGG
>CAIUWU010000063.1 GCA_903902945.1 uncultured Pseudomonadota bacterium | reverse complement strand
GAATCTTTCATTTACGCTACCATGATCCGTTTGAGCTTGCGCCGCTTGTCACTTATTTCGAATAATTAAACACTCTCTTACGCTGGCGCACATCATCCAGCAGTTCAGGGACATCGATATTGAACTGTGCCAGGTAATCATTGGCTTTATCAAGGTTAGAACCTTCGAGCTTGGTGAGTAGTTGTTCCGCTTCCTTAAACCAGAAGGGCATGCGCGCGCCGCTGGTTTCGGGATTCGCTTCAATCGCCTGTTCTAAGGCGCGAATGAACTGGCTGCGCATGCTGCCTGCTACATCACCACGCAGGCGTAAAACCAGGTGCTTGCCGCTGCTTTTTTTGAAGGTGGCGAAACGGGCCGCCTCAGCCTTGTCTTTGGTTGATTGTTCGATTTTTGAGAGCAGCAGTTTTATTTCTTGTGAATCTGCCGGACGGCCAAAGAAGTTTGCCAGGGCCAGCGCCAGATGGCTTTTGCCATGTCCATAATTGGCAATGGTGACGATGCGGTTTTCAAGCCTGCCATTATTAAATGTGTCAATCAATGTATTTAAAATACCGAGCGATGATGACCAGCCGGCCGGCGCGGCGGCGGTGAAGAGATAACTTTTGAGAAGCGCCAGGTTATGTGGTTTTTCATAAGCATCTAGCTGCACATCGCTGCGAAACTCAGCATCACTATCTAATTTGACGTATTGACCAATGGTTGTCACAACAGTATCCTCGTTTTTAAGTATCGTTTTTTAAGAATGGTCAGCCAGTCGCCCGCTTGAACGCCAGCCATCCAGAGTGTTCTCTCGTAAAAGTAGACCTATTGCCCGCTGTGGAAAGGCGATCACGAGGGCTTTGCTGCGGCGCACCAATGAATTTTGAATGATGTCCCATACCCGCTCTCGGTCAGTAGCGGTTAAATAAGCCAACAGCAGATCAAGGTGGTAGAGAACGCCGCAATCAGTACTGATCTCCTTTTGGAGAATGTCATCGATCCAGGCATGAATGTTTTCTACACTAATCCCAGCGAAGCGGGCGCCGGGTGGGCGACGCTGAATGACTGCATAACGCATGTCAATGGGGTTACACAGGTGATACAGGCAGCTAACGATCTCTTCTTCTTTGCCGATTTCCTCGTCAGCTACCAGCCATACCCCGGTGCGGTACCGTTCCGCCGGGCGGCACAACTGCTCAATCAGGTCAGTCAAGGCTTTCGTTTGCATACATCCTTTCTAAAAGTGGGGTGGTATCGGTGCGCAGAATAGCGACGCCATAGGGAGGAACCGAGTCGAAAATTTCAACATAGCCAGCTTCTTGCAGTTCGCTCAACATACGATTAATGCGGCGAGCGCCGACCATGAAAACTTTACCGAAATCGCTCTCATCGAGGATGCTATCGAGATTGATGACCTTAATACCTGGATATTGCGCCTGACATAAATCAATAAAAGCGACTGCCATTGCCCAGGTGGGTGGGGGCTCGGGGTAATTAACTTCATAATATTCATCTTGCTCGGAAATCAACCTTAG
>CAIUWU010000062.1 GCA_903902945.1 uncultured Pseudomonadota bacterium | reverse complement strand
CAAAGGATGATTGACAATGACAATGTTGGCTTCATGTTCTTCGACAGTGAGACGGATTTCTTCAAGTTTGCCACTGCCGACGAAATATTTGGGATCTGGTTTATAGCGACTGCCGGTTACTACGGCTACCGGTTCTGCGCCGGCGGATTTGGTAAGTTCTTTGAGTTCTTCTAAATCTTCTTGACCAATCTGTAAGTTGAGGTGAACGAGAACGGCTCGTTCACCTGCATCAGGACGTTCAAACAACAGTGTTACCTCAGTTTGTTTCGCTGTTGTCGGTGTCGCGAGTCATCGTGACATTTTTGCCAGGAACGATGGTGGAGATAGCGTGTTTATAGACCATTTGGTTAACGGTGTTTTTTAACATCACTACATACTGGTCAAATGAGTCAACCCGACCCTGGAGTTTGATACCGTTAACCAGAAAGATGGATACAGGAGTATGCTCTTTGCGCAGAGCATTCAAAAAATTATCCTGCAAATTTTGGGCTTTAGACATCCGATTTCTCCTTATTATTGTTATTGCTGATTGATACATTACCTGCTAAGGCCTTGGAATTCAATACCCAGAGGCTGTCAGGCGGCGGCATTCAGCAGAAGTGTGGGACGGTATAGTTTTTTTCAAGATTGAAATTGTAAAAATACAATGCCGGATCGTGCTTAAAAACCGGCATTGTTATTCAGGCTTATTAACTGATTTTTTTATATTTAATCCGATGTGGGGTGTCGGCATCAATGCCGAGGCGACGATGACGGTCGTCTTCGTAATCAGCATAGTTACCTTCAAACCAGACTACTTCACTATCACCTTCAAAGGCGAGAATGTGTGTCGCAATCCGATCCAGGAACCAGCGATCATGCGAAATAACCACTGCGCAACCGGGGAAAGCCAGCAGGGCTTCTTCCAGCGCACGTAGCGTTTCGACGTCAAGGTCGTTGGTTGGTTCGTCAAGCAATAACAAGTTGCCACCGCTTTTCAGCAGTTTGGCCAGATGCACCCGATTACGTTCACCGCCCGACAACTCACCGATGCGTTTTTGCTGGTCGGAGCCTTTGAAGTTGAAGCGTCCGACATAAGCGCGTGATGGGGTTTCGTATTTGCCGACGGTAATGACATCCAGACCATCAGAAATTTCTTCCCAGACGGTTTTGTTGTTGTCCATGTCATCACGCAGCTGATCAACGTAAGACAACTGCACAGTCTGGCCCATCACGATCTCACCGCTATCCGGTTTTTCAAAACCAGCCATCATGCGGAATAGCGTGGTTTTACCAGCGCCGTTGGGGCCGATAATGCCGACGATGCCACCCGGTGGCAGTTTGAAGCTGAGGTCATTGATCAGCAATCTGTCGCCGAAGCCTTTGCTGATATTGTTGGCTTCTATCACTACATCGCCGAGACGAGGTCCGGGCGGAATGTAAATTTCCTGGGTCTCGTTACGTTTTTGTACATCTACTGACGATAATTCTTCAAAACGGGCCAGACGGGCTTTGCTTTTGGCGTGACGGCCCTTCGGATTCGAACGCACCCATTCCAGTTCGGCTTTCAT
>CAIUWU010000061.1 GCA_903902945.1 uncultured Pseudomonadota bacterium | reverse complement strand
CATTGCCGCGGCTCGGCATCGATTTGCAATCTGATCTGAGCATCTTGCAACCATTGGTATCCCAAACATTGGGCAGCCAGTAAGCCCTGAGTAGCCGTTTCCAGCACCAGCAGCCGCAGATTATTGCGCTGCAGATAGCCGTCGATTACGCTCAACAAATCGCCTTGTGGCTCGGTCAGCCCATCGATGGCAAACACATAATCACCAATCAACCCGGCAACCTGCCGCGCCCACTGCTGTTTTTCGACTGGACAAAAATCTGCCGGAAACAGCAATTTGGTCTGTACCTCATTGACGGCTGCCCGGAAACCCAGGGTTACCGCGTCAGGTAATGCCAAATCAGCCAGGGCCTGCTGAATAGCCGACTCGCCGATACCGACACTGCGCAAGGTCACCAGACAGTCAGGATCCAATCTGAAACGCTGCTGCAGCTGCGCCTTGACTGTCTCCAGATACATAGCCTGCATTTCTGCCGGTACACCGGGCAGGAATACAAACCAGCAGCGCTTGAATGCCAGCGCAAATCCCGGCGCCGTACCCAGCGGATTATCGATCCGGGTCGCTTCAGCCGGTAAATAAGCTTGCTTGCGATTAGCCTCGGGCATCAGCCGTTGCCGACAGGCGTAATACTGCTCGATAGCTGCCAACGCCTGCGGATCAAACACCAGCGGCTGTCCGCTGGCACGCACCACCGCTTCGGCGGTCAGGTCATCCAGCGTCGGTCCCAGCCCACCGGTACAGATACAGCAGTCAGCACGACCGGCAATTTCGCTGAACAATTCAATCAGATCTTTCAGCTGATCACCGACTGCGGTATGGCGTTTGACGCTAAATCCGGCTTCTGTCAGACGTTGCGACAACCAGGCTGCATTGCTATCAACCGTCTGCCCGGTGATGACTTCTTCGCCCTGAGAAAAAATTTCCGCAACCGGTTTCATATCAATACCTGATGCCAGAGCGGCAGCGTCAGCATACTCAATGCCGTGGTCAGCGTTACAGTCGCGGCATATAAGGCGCTGTCGAGATGATAACGGTCACAGAATATGATACCCAGCACCATACTGGGCATGGCAATATCCATGACTGTCGCTGCCTGCAAACTGCTGTCCAGTCCTACCCAGTTCACCATTTGCCAAGCCCAAAGCGGTTGTAACAGTAATTTGATTACGGCAATCAAGGCGATATAACGCAGATTACGCCAGCTGACACCGCGCCAGCTCAACGCCAGCCCCAGTGAAAAAATCATCAGCGGCGCTACCGGTGCCGACATTTTTTCCAGCAGACCGGCTAACCATGCCGGTGGCGGCAACTGGATCTGGTTTAACAGCACCGCCAGCAGCATGGCCCAGAATGGCGGGGTATTGAAAAAACTCAGCCAGGATTTTTGCTGATCGGCGGCATCGCTATGACCATAATGCCGGGCAATCGCGATCCCCAGACTGTAAACCAGCGGCGCGACCGCGAATAAATCGACCTGAATCACCACCGCCCGTGCCATGCTGCCAAAAATCTGTTCCAGTACCGGTAATCCCAGATAAGTCACATTGGGAAACGCTGAAGCCAGCACAATGGCGCCGGCCTGCGCCGGTCTGAATTGCAACAGTCTGGCAATCAGTACTGTCAGCAATACCGAGAGCAGCATACTGCAACAGGCAACGCCGCTGATCTGCAATGACTGTTTGCCCAACTGTGCCTGCCACAGCACCAGCAAGATCATGGCCGGTAAAAAGAAATAAAAGACGGTGGTGGTCAGGACCAGACGGGTCTGGCTGGCCGATAGATGATTAGGCGCAAACCGGTTCCAGCTGGCCCCCAGCAGCATCAGCACGGTCATTTGAATCAGTGCGTTATGCATCACACCCTGATCAGGCTTCGATCAGCTCACGGATATGGCGGACTTGCAGATCATCCAGCTGATCAGTCCGGCAATGTTGCCGGCATAAAGCCCCGCGAAAACCCAGATAATCGGCTTGTAACGGTAATAACAGCCCAATATCATCGGCGCGTAAAGAACCGGCCAGTCCGCTCAGCAAATCCGACTCCCGGCAATGGCTGACAAAATTCTGCAGTTGTTCGATGTTCATCAGACAGGTCAGCGAGCCTAGTCGCTTGTCCATGGTATCCAGCATCGCGCCGGCAAAACCTGCCTGCCTGATTGCTGTGATCAGCGCCAGATCGGGGCGGGTATCGGCAAACAGAACGGCAATCAGCTTGATACCTTGCTGGCTGACAGGGCTTAAGGCTTGCAGCGTTGCCAGCGGATCACCTTCCGGGAAAATACCGATTTTGACAAAATCGACACCGGTGGCGGCCATTGCCTGTACCGCATCGACAACTAATTGCGGCTGCAAAGGCAGATCGCCGATAGTGGCACTAATACAGGCATTAGGTTTCAGCTCGGCGACGATGTCACTGACCACTGCCACCGGCAACGCCCCCAGCGCACCTTGCTGGGGCTGTTTCAGATCAATGATGTCAGCGCCGGCGGCGAACACCTGCCGGGCTTCGCTCAGACTGTTAACGCTGGCCAGCATTTTAGACATCTGACACCTCATGGGCTCGATAGTGATCGATAGTCTGCATCAGCCAGCCCCAGGCTTCGTGTTCCTGGGGACCAGCCGTTTTTTCAAAACCGATACGCAGATATGCCAGTTCACTGTCAATCTTCTGCCAGGGCAAACGTCCCAGACGACTGACCAGAATCGCTGCTTCCAGCACTGCATACTGGGCACGGTTAAAGCCCTGAAACGGTCTGTGGCTGACGGTATGCAGCCGCCGGCAAAACAGTCGTGGCCGAATCTGATCATCTTCCACCCGCTCAAGACTTAATTCGCTGTGTGCCAGTGCGGCGGACAAATATTGACCGGGAATGGTTTCGGCAGACAATAACGGCCAGTCACGATGTCCGGTCAGACAACCGGCAAAGATCCTGACGTCATCACAATAATTAATCACCGCATGACCGGTCGCCAGCATGTTTTCCAGTGTAGTGGATGGCTTGAACGGCAGAATGATGTACTGATCGGCTTCGACATGAACCCCCATCGGTGCGATATGGCAGACACCCTGGGGATTCACTGTAGTAATAATGACTTCCTGAATCATGCTGAA
Source organism: uncultured Pseudomonadota bacterium (assembly GCA_903902945.1). GTDB lineage: Bacteria > Pseudomonadota > Gammaproteobacteria > Methylococcales > Methylomonadaceae > Methylomonas. Next base: position 14,786 of record CAIUWU010000061.1, on the reverse strand, counting down.
AACCCGGGCAGAGCCAGTAATACCCTGCCCCGCTGAGCTATTAACCTACCCACAAACGGGCATTACGGAACATGCGTAACCAGGCACCATCTTCCTGCCAGTCAGCCGGATGCCAGGAGTTCTGCACCGCCCGGAAGCAACGCTCAGGATGCGGCATCATGATAGTAAAACGGCCATCTCGGCTGGTTAAACCAGTGATACCGTTCGGTGATCCGTTAGGGTTAGCCGGAAAAACGGTGGTCGGCTTGCCGTCATTATCGACATAAGACACCGCAACCCTGGCTGCCGCCAAATCGGCAGCAGCGGCAAACTCAGCGCGCCCTTCACCGTGGGCCACCACCACTGGCAACAAGGAACCTTCCATGCCGGTGAAGAAAATCGAGGGCGATGCTTCAATTTTGACCATCGCCACCCGCGCTTCGAACTGTTCAGACAGATTACGTTTGAATTGCGGCCAGTGCTCGGCGCCGGGAATGATCTCTTTCAAACCTGACATCATCTGACAACCGTTACAGACCCCCAGACCAAAGGTATCGGGGCGGGCAAAAAATGCCGCAAATTCGTCGCGGGCTTTGGCATTGAACAGAATCGATTTGGCCCAGCCACCGCCGGCACCTAACACGTCACCGTAAGAGAAACCGCCGCAGGCTACCAGACCGGTAAACTCAGACAAGGACAGACGACCGGAAATGATGTCGGTCATGTGCACGTCAATTGCAGTGAAACCGGCACGATTGAAGGCAGCCGCCATTTCGACATGGCCGTTGACACCCTGTTCACGCAGGATAGCTACTTTGGGACGTACACCATCCGCTAAATGGGCAACGATATTGGCATTGATGTCAAAGCTGGGCCGTGCCGACAAACCGGGATCGCGGTCATCGCTGATGCGCTGATATTGCTGTTCGGCACAATCCGGGTTATCGCGTAGTGCCTGCATCCGGTAGCTGACTTCCGACCAGGTTTGCTGCAGTTGGGCACGCTGGGCGCTGAACACGATTTGCTGCTGGTGACGTATGGTCAGCTGCTGACCACTAACCACCTGACCAATCAGATGGCTGCATGCCGCCAGACCGGCCTCTGCCAGGACTTGCTGAACGCTGGACAGATTGCGATTGCTAACCTGAATCACCGCGCCCAATTCTTCGTTGAACAAGGCCGCCAGTAAATCACTACCCAGCACATCCAGTTGCAGATCGACCCCCTGACGTCCGGCAAACAGCATTTCCGCAACCGTTGCCAACAAACCGCCATCGGCACGGTCGTGATAAGCCAATAACTGATTATTGTGATTAAGGGTCTGGATGGCATCAAAGAAGCCTTTGAACAGGGTCGGATCATCGAGATCAGGCGCCTGATTACCCAACTGGTTATAGACCTGCGCCAAAACGGACGCACCCAGACGGTTTTTACCCTGTCCCAGATCAATTAGCAGCAGACTACTGTCAGTACCTGCCTGCAGTTGCGGAGTCAGGGTTTTGCGGACATCGTCAACCGGCGCAAACGCAGTGATGATCAGCGACAGAGGTGACGTCATGGTTTTTTCGCCGCTCTCATCTTTCCAGACCGTTTTCATCGACAATGAATCCTTGCCGACCGGAATGGCAATCCCCAAAGCCGGACACAACGCCATACCCACCGCTTTGACGGTATCGAACAACACGGCGTCTTCACCGGGACTACCGGCAGCCGCCATCCAGTTGGCTGACAATTTGATATCAGATAACTGATCGATACGCGCTGCGGCAATATTGGTCAGTGCTTCGCCGATTGCCATCCGGCCCGAAGCCGGACCATCGATCAAGGCCAGCGGGGTACGTTCACCCAGCGCCATCGCTTCACCGGTATAAGCATAAAAACCCGAGGCGGTGACACCGACATCGGCTACCGGCACCTGCCAGGGACCTACCATCTGATCACGGACCACCAGACCGGTAACCGAACGGTCACCGATGTGAATCAGAAAACTCTTATCGGCAACCGCCGGAAACGCCAGCACCCGCTGAATTGCTTCACCCAGTTCAATAGGGTGTGGATTGAAAGCCGGCAAGGTTTTATGCAGTCTTTGCACCTCACGATGCATTTTCGGTGGTTTGCCAAACAACACTGACATCGGCAGATCAACCGGCTTGCCACCCAGCCATTCATCGCTGAGAGTCAGATGCTCTTCGCTGGTTGCTTCGCCAATGACCGCATACAAACAATGTTCGCGCTCACAGAATTCTTCAAACAATGCCAGAGATTCCGGTTTGATCGCCACCACATAACGTTCCTGCGCTTCGTTACACCAGATTTGCATCGGCGACATGCCCTTGTCGGCATTATTGACTTTGCGCAATTCAAAGCGTCCACCACGATCACAGTCGTGAATGATTTCAGGAACCGCATTCGACAACCCGCCGGCGCCAATATCATGAATCGAAATGATCGGGGTTTTTTCACCCAGCGCATTACAGTGATTGATCACTTCCTGACAACGGCGCTGCATTTCCGGGTTTTCACGTTGCACCGAGGCAAAATCCAGCTCGGCGGCACTTTCGCCGGAAGTTTGTGAAGACGCCGCGCCACCGCCCAAACCGATCAGCATCGCCGGACCGCCGAGAATAATGATCAATGAACCGGCAGGAATCGAATTTTTATTGACCAGCATCGGCCGGATGTTGCCCATACCACCGGCAATCATGATCGGCTTGTGATAACCCCGTAACTGATTGGCCTCACCGGTTTCGGCAGCTTGTTCAAAGCTGCGGAAATAACCGGCAATATTGGGACGACCAAATTCATTATTGAAAGCCGCACCGCCAATCGGGCCTTCCAGCATGATATTCAGCGCCGAGGCGATTCGTTCCGGCTTGCCGTTGTCGGTTTCCCAAGGCTGCTCCAAACCCGGAATCCGCAGATGCGAAACGCTGAAACCGGTCAGACCGGCTTTAGTGGCCGAACCACGCCCGGTAGCGCCTTCATCACGAATTTCACCGCCGGAACCGGTTGCCGCACCCGGATGCGGCGAGATGGCAGTCGGATGGTTATGGGTTTCGACTTTCATCAGAATGTGGGCGGCTTCTTCTACAAAGTCGTACTGATGGGTTTCAGGATTACGGATAAATACCTGTGCGGTGGAACCTTCCATCACGGCTGCGTTATCACTATAAGCCGACAGAATGCCCTGCGGATTCTCGCTATGGGTGTTACGAATCATGGCAAACAGTGACTTGGCCTGTTGTTCGCCATCAATGGTCCAGCTGGCATTAAAGATTTTATGCCGGCAGTGTTCCGAGTTGGCCTGAGCGAACATCATCAGCTCAACATCGGTGGGATTACGCCCCAGTTGCTCAAAGCTGGCGGTCAGATAATCGATTTCATCAGCCGACAAAGCCAGGCCCAGCGTAGTGTTGGCCTGGACCAGCGCCTCACGGCCCTGTTCAATGATAGCCACGGTATCCAGTGGCAAAGGCTGATGTTCGGCAAACAGATTCAGCTGTGTGCTGTCTGTAACTAGCTGCTGAGTCATACGGTCATGCAGTAAAGCTGCCACCGCCGCCAGTTCGCTTGCCGTGAAGGTCTCGACACCGGCAAAACGGTATTCGATGCCGCGTTCGATGCGTTTGACATTATTCAGGCCGCAACGCTCGGCAATTTCAGAAGCTTTACTGGACCAGGGAGAAATGGAACCGGCACGCGGAATCACCCAAAGCTTGGCACCCGGCAACTCGGCAATTGCATCGGCATAACCATAATCGAGCAGGCGCTCCAGAAAGCTAAGTTTTTCAGGCGGAAGTTGCGCATCCAACTGCACATAATGTTGAAACCGCGCTGTCAGTCCGGTAATGCGGTCATCAATTTTTTGCAGCTCGGCAAGCAATTTGTCAATGCGAAAACGGGAAAGGGCGGAAGTTCCGGGAATGATTAACATGGCGGCCTTGAAATCAGGGAGCAAATGGCTGGTTTATAAATAGCATCGCCCGATTCCGGGCGATGGTTTAAAAATCACGACACTCAGGGTGCCGGGTTGTCGTCAGTGTTGGTATTAGCTGTATCTTGATTGATCGCTTCGGCAATCAGTCTTAGCAAGGTGGTTGCCTGCTGGTTTGAAATAGGCTTCCCTTCTCCATCCTGCACGGTGACTTCGGTCATTTGAGCAGAGAGTTCCTGCAAACTTATCCGGTATTCCTGTTCATTACTCGGATCTTCACCAAACATGAAGTTCAGTTCATCCCAGAAATTGTTGTCTTCGGCTTTGATGGCATGCATGTCAAAGCGAACATAGAAATAACCTTTCTCGATATTACGTTCGACCACTTCGATTTTCTGACGACTCAAAGCACGACCGATAATCCGGGCGGCCTGGGTAAGAGGCTGATCGATCTGTAGACTGCTGACCTTGGGCGAATTCGGCTGAACGGCAGCTTGAGTCGGCTGCTGAACAGCAACAGAGCTTGCCGATTCGGGTGCCGATTTTTTAACAACCACCGGGTCTGGCGCAGTTTGCTCGCTAGAGGCTTTGGCAACCGCTGCCTGAGCCAGCTGCTGCGGGGTACGCTGCGGCGGCAATGCTGAAATGGTCTTGGCTTTTAAATCTTCGGGAATGATTAAGGGCGCGATTTCAGTTCTGAACTGATAATCACGCTCTTTGTCCGGGAACAAGCCTTTAATGTAGCTACAACCACTGACGGCTTGCATCAGCAGCACCAGCACTGCATTTCGCAGCAAACGCTTAATAATCATGCGATTTCAATACCGGCTGCTTGCATGGCGTCGATCAGCGGCGGCTCACAATCGGCCGTCAACCAGGTCAACGGCAGACGAATGCCTTTGCCCATCAGGCCCATTTTGCTGACAGCCCATTTGACCGGAATCGGATTAGATTGGATAAACAAGGTTTCATGCAAACCGGCCAATTTGCTGTCAATTGCGGCGGCCAGCTCGGCATCCCCATTAATCGCGGCCATCAGCATCTCATGCACCAGTCTGGGGGCCACATTACCGGTCACGGTAATGCTGCCGTTGCCGCCTAACAGGCAAAATTCACGGCTGCTTGCATCGTCGCCGGTATAAATGGCAAAGTCAGGACCGGTCAAATCACGGATCTGCTGGACCCGTTCCAGTTTGCCGGTGGCTTCTTTGACACCGACGATGTTGTCAACTTTTGACAAGCGACCTACCGTTTCCGGCAACATGTCGCAGGCAGTTCTGCCGGGCACGTTGTAAAGAATTTGTGGAATATCGACGGCTTCGGCAATCGCTTTATAGTGCAGATACAAGCCTTCCTGAGTCGGTTTGTTGTAATACGGTGTCACCAGCAGACAGGCATCGGCGCCGGCCTGTTTGGCTCTCTGGGTCAGCGCAATCGCTTCGCGGGTGCAATTGGCACCGGTACCGGCTATCACCGGAATGCGGCCTTTTACACAATCCACCGTCAGCTGAATAATGTGACAGTGTTCCTCTTCGTCCAAAGTCGCCGATTCACCGGTAGTACCAACCGCTACCAAAGCATCAGTCCCCTGCTCGATATGAAACTCAATCAGAGTTTTAAGGCTGTTTTCATCGACCGTACCATCCTCGGTCATAGGGGTTACTAGTGCAACGATACTACCTTGAATCATGCAATTCTCTCATTCGGTGAAACAAAAACTGCCGCATTATAACAAGCAAAGTCTGAAAACCCAGCGGCTTATCCGCATTACCGGCTGAACCGATCAAATCTGCTCGCGTTTTAAGCGCCTGTACCAGCCATAATACAAACCATAAGCCACTAAAAACACCAGATATCCCGACCATAAAATATCGGAAATGAAGTGGCCGCCGGCTGTCATCCGGGTAAAACCCATGGTCCATGCCAGCACCAGGGTCAGCATGAAATAGAGCGCCTTATGATTCTGGGCCAGAAAATAGACGGCAAAAAAAGCATAACCCACCGAGCAATGACCGCAGACAAAAGACTTATCGGGAGTGCTGCCGATCTTTGCCGGCGGAATATATTGATATTGGCCGCCAAACGCCTGCACATGCACCGGACGCGGTCTACCCCAATGATCTTTAACAATCAGATTGACCACCAGCCCTGGCCCCAGCGCAATCACCAGTAATACGTACAACGCCTGATAACGGTAGCGATGGCCGTTGTCGTGCACATGACTGACTAGAAATCCCAGCAAGGCAAGCACGCCAACGGCAACGGTGAATGGAAATGCATAATCAAACAAGGCCTTCAGCAGCGGCTGATGCTGCAATGGCCAGGCATCGGCAGGGTTTTCCGGATAATAAAACAAGCCAGCCAACCGTAAATCCCAATCGGTAGACCAGAAAATCACAGTGGTCAGCAAGGCCAGCGATAAGACCGCCAACAATTCATATAAATAATAACGTTGTGTCATCTCAAAATTACCTTGCGGGTGTGATCACGGGCCAGGCTTGTAACTGCTCGGCAAAATACAAATAAAAGATCGAGTTGGCCTTATTGGGATCGACTACCTGAGCTATAAACCGAATCTGTTTAAAGGCTGTCTGCAACGGCTTGGGTAAATTGGCTTCGGTAACCTGGGCGACAATAAAAGCGTTTTTGCCGACCGACTGCGTAGGCCCACCCCACACTTCATACTGCGACAGCACCTGACCACTCTCTTCCAGTCGATACACTTTAGGATGATCGGGCAGGTAAAAAGCCAGCTGACTGGCGATACTGCGATGCCCCAGCGCCACCACAAAGGTGTCGTCTAATTCGGGCAGCACTTGTAAACGCTGCTGATGAATAGTGGTTGCTACCTGTTGCCAGCTTTTAAAGCGCTTGGTCGGATCCCAGGCCGTGCGCTGTAAATTGAATATCGCCAGCAGAAATGGCAGAAAACAGGTGATCAGCACCATCAGATACCCCAGTGACAAAGCGACTTTGCTTAGTTTTTGCCAATGTCCGGCCTGCCAGTAACCGGCCAACAAGATCAGCGCGCTGAAATAAAACGGCATCGGCCAGTTGCCCTGCAATTTTTGGGTAAAACTCATCAGCACTATCGCCACCAGCAACATCGGCCCCATCAACCATAGAAATCGCTGTTCGGCAGATAAGGCTCTGAACTGCATCAGCATTTTTACAGTCAGCACCAAAACCAGAACCAATAAGACCGGGGTCATCAATAACAACTGATACAGCCAGAAATCACGCGCATATTGCAAATGTTTCAGCAGTGAAACGCCTTCCGCTTGTTCAAAATGCTCTTTGCTATGCTCAAACATCACCCAGTCATGCTGCTGGTTCCAGAGCAGGATAATCAAACTGACCACGACAACCGGCAGCAGATAAAACCAGTATTCGCGTTTCAGGTAATGTCGGCGTTGCCGGTCGAGCAATAAAAACACCCACAGTATCAAAGGCAAGGCGATTGCCACCTGTTTTGACAATAAGGCCGCGGCACTGGCCAGTCCAGCCCACCACCAGGCTGCCGCCGATTGTTTGAACAAGGCCTGCTGCAGATAGTAAATACTGATGATCCAGAAACAATACAGCGGCGGATCGATGGTCATCAAAAAGTTGGCGACCAGATTGATCGGGGTCGCCAACATCAGCAATAAGGCAAATGCAGCCGCCCGCTGACCATAAAATGCTTTGGCCGTGGCATGAAAATACGCCAGAAATACAGTGCCCAAGACAATGGTTGGCAAGCGCACGGCAAAGGCCGAATCACCCAGGACACCGGTAAACAGCGCAATGATCCAGGCACCATCGGCGGTTTGCTGTAATAACACCAGTCTGGCTGCCGTGACCAATCCCAGTAATAACTTTCATCGCCCAGCAAGTCGAGACCGTTGTGGTACAAAAACAGCAGGCGCAAACCGGCAACCAACAGCAAGGTGGCTATCAGATGTTTATTAATCCAATCCAGGCTTTTGACTAACATCGGCTTTTATTCCAGTCTTTCGGCATAATCCAGCTGCAACTGTAAACTGCGCTGGTTACGAAACTCATTAATATCCAGTTTATAAACTGCGTGAAGTTTACGACAGCCCATCCAGGCTTCCGGTTTTTCGACAAAGAAAGCAATCGCATCAACCAAAACCTGACTGAATGACTGCCGCAGCACCAGTTTAAGATGTTGCTGGCCGACAATCCGACACTGAATGACATCAAATACCCCGTCAAACAGAGGCTCGGGAAAGGCTTGCCCCCAAGTAGCGGCCTGCTGCAACTGTTCGGCAAAGCTTTGGCTAAGATGCTGATCGTCGAGTTGACCATCGCTGTAAATTTTCTGCTGTAAATCAACGTCCAGCAGTTTGCCGGCCACGGTTTCGGCAAACAGCAAAGCAAACTGGGGATAATCGTGCAACTTGATCGTCAGTCCTGCTGCCATGGCATGACCGCCAAATTTACTCAGCAGTGCAGGATGGCTGACAGCGATTTCGCTGAGCACATCTCGAATATGAACCCCGTTAATCGAACGCGCCGAACCTTTGATATCTCCATTTTCGGCCGGGGCAAACGCAATCACCGGGCGGTGCAGCCGGTCTTTGATCCGTGAAGCCAGAATACCAATCACCCCCTGATGCCAGCCTTCGTCAAACAGACAGACACCGGCAGACAGATGCTTGTCATCAAAGGCTTTCATATCGGCTAGCAGCCTCATGGCCTCAGCCTTCATCTGTCCTTCGATATCTTTACGGTCTTTATTCAGATCATCGAGCTGACTGGCAATTCGACTGGCAACCAAGGCGTCATCGGTCAGCAAACATTGAATACCCACTGACATATCGTCCATACGACCGGCGGCATTCAGTCGCGGGGCGATCGAAAACCCCAAATCACTGGTTTGCAAATTGCCAATCGACTTTCCGGCAATCTCGATCAAAGCTTTAATTCCCTGATGACATTGTCCGGAACGGATGCGCAACAAACCCTGGTGCACCAAGATACGATTGACCTGATCCAGCGCCACCACATCGGCCACGGTTCCCAGCGCCACGTAATCTAGCAATTGTGCCAGATTGGGTTCCGGCAGTTGTCTTTGTGCAAACCAGTGCAGTTCACGCAGCCGGATTCTGAGTGCCATCAGTACATAAAAAATTACCCCAACCCCGGCGATATGGCGACTGGGAAAGCCGTCATCAGCCAGATTGGGATTGACGATTGCATCGGCTTCGGGCAGCGTCGCAGCCGGCAAATGATGATCGGTAATCAACACTTTGATGCCTGCGGCTCTGGCGGCATTAACCCCTTCGATACTGGAAATGCCGTTATCAACGGTAATGATCACATCGGCCTGCTGTTGCTTGACCAGTTCGACGATTTCAGGCGTCAGGCCATAGCCGTATTCAAACCGATTAGGCACCACAAAACTGACCGCTTTGGCTCCCAACAGTTGCAGGCCTTTCAGAGCAACCGCACAACTGGTGGCACCATCGGCATCGAAATCGGCGACGATACAAATCTGTTTATCCTGACGCATCGCGCTATACAGCTGATCCACCATGCCCTGCATGCCCGACAGCAACCACGGCGATGGCAACTGATTCAGGCCGCGCTCCAGCTGAGCCGCATGCTTGATACCGCGCCCAGCAAAGATTGCCTGTAACACAGGATCGAACCCCTCGATGTCAAACGACTGACTGGCGGTTCGAGCCGTAATGGTTTTTTTTACACCGTGTAGAAACATATTCGACCAATAAAAAAGCCGGCTAAAGCCGGCTTGATAATACTGATGGTGAAATCAAATATTATCCAGAATGGCTTTCTTGACCGCATCCAGACTGGCATCAATGGTCACCGGCACGGCATCTTTGCATTGAGCGATCGCCGTGTCAGGGTCTTTGATCCCGTTACCGGTCAACGTGCAGACGATACGGCTGCCTTCGGGAATTTTGCCGCTGGCAATATCCTGCAGGGCGCCGGCCAATGAAGTGGCCGAAGCCGGTTCGCAGAAAATGCCTTCGTACTGCGACAGCATTTTTTGCGCGGCGAGAATCTGCTGATCGGTCTGAGAATCAAACCAGCCGTTGGATTGTTTTTGTACATTCCAGGCCAGATCCCAGGATTGCGGATGCCCGATACGAATCGCAGTTGCAATGGTTTCCGGGTTGTCAACCATCTTGCCGGCCACAAATGGCGCGGCACCGGCAGCCTGATAACCACACATGACCGGCCGCTTGTCAGTGACGGCTTTGTGGGTGGCGGTGTCAGTTGAATATTCACTGTAACCTTTCCAGTACGCGGTGATATTGCCGGCGTTACCGACTGGCAGACAGTGATAATCAGGTGCGGTACCCAGTTCATCGACGATTTCGAACGCGGCGGTTTTCTGACCTTCGAGACGGAACGGATTGATGGAATTAACGATGGTCACCGGCGCATGGTCTGCCACTTCTTTTACCAATGCCATACCGGCATCAAAGTTGCCGTTGATCTGAATGATCTTTGCGCCATACATCAGGGTTTGCGCCAGTTTACCCAAGGCAATCTTGCCTTCAGGGATCAACACGAATGCCTTGATACCGGCACGCACCGCATAAGCTGCGGCGGCCGCTGACGTATTACCGGTGGAGGCACAGATAATCGCCTGACTACCGGCTTCCACAGCTTTGGTAACCGCCATGGTCATACCACGATCTTTAAACGAGCCGGTTGGATTCAAGCCTTCGAATTTAACGTAGATGTCGACATCCTTACCAATCAGTCTGGGAATATTCTGCAACTGAATCAACGGCGTATTGCCTTCACCCAGACTGATCAAACGAGTCGTTTCCGAAACAGGCAAACGATCGCGATAGTGCTCAATCAGCCCGGTGTAACGTGTATGTGTATCCATGTTTTATCCTAATGTTTCCAAACGAATACGGGCAACCTTGCCAGTGACGGTTGCCAAGGCTTCGATTTCGCTAATCGCCGCATTCATTTCTTTTTCTAAAGTCAGTTGTGTCAGCATGATGATCGATACAGAAGTCTGGCCTTTGAGCGGCTCTTTCTGAATCAACGCTTCGATGCTGATGTGGTGTGCGGCCAGAATCCGGGTGACATCGGCCAGTACACCGGGCTTATCTTCGGCGGTCAAACGCAGGTAATAGGCAGTTTTGATCTGTTCGGCAGGCAAAATCGGCAGTTCGACAATCGCATCCGACTGAAACGCCAGATGCGGGACACGATTTTCAGGATCGCTGGTAATTGCTCTGACCGCATCAACCAGATCCGCGACCACCGCAGAAGCAGTCGGCTCTGCGCCTGCGCCGGCACCGTAATATAAAGTCGGCCCCACTGCATCACCGCAAACCAGCACCGCATTCATCACGCCATCGACGTTGGCAATCAGGCGACGGCTGGGAATCAGGGTAGGATGCACCCGCAGTTCCACACCGGTTTCAGTATTACGGGCAATGCCCAGATGTTTGATCCGGTAACCCAGGGCTTCGGCGTATTCAACGTCGAGGCGGGTGATTTGGGTAATACCTTCGGTAAAGACCTTATCGAATTGCAATGGAATGCCAAAAGCAATCGAAGCCAGAATAGTTAGTTTATGACCGGCATCGATCCCTTCGACATCAAAAGTCGGATCGGCTTCTGCATAACCCAGGGCCTGCGCTTCGGCCAGCACATCAGCAAAATCACGGCCTTTGTCGCGCATTTCGGTCAGGATGAAATTACCGGTACCGTTGATAATGCCTGCTAGCCATTTGATGCGGTTACCACTGAGGCCTTCGCGTATCGCTTTAATGATGGGAATACCACCGGCAACAGCGGCTTCAAACAGCACCATCACACCCTGCTTGCTGGCTTCGGCAAAAATTTCATTACCGTGTAAAGCAATCAAGGCTTTGTTGGCAGTAACAACGTGCTTGCGGTTGGCGATTGCGGTCATCACCAGCTGCTTGGCCGGATCATAACCGCCCATCAATTCGACGACGATATCAATTTCGGGATCGTTGACAATCTCAAACGGATCGGTAGTTAAGGCGATGCCTTGCAAATCACAGATGCGTTGCTGATTCAGATTTCGTGCTGCCGCACGGCTGACGATGATTTCACGACCCGCACGACGGGCAATTTCTTCGGCGTTTCTTTTCAGGACATTGATAGTACCTCCACCAACAGTGCCCAAACCCAAAACACCCACTTTTACCGGCTTCAAAACCTGACTCCTAGTAGTTAACCCAAAAAAGGCGGCGATTATACAACGTTGTCTTTCTTCAGCATATTGCGGATGCTGCGCAAGGCTTGCCGGGTGCGGTGTTCATTTTCGATCAGACTGAAACGAATATGATCATCGCCATACTGACCAAAGCCGATGCCCGGTGAAACCGCAACTTTGGCATCGATAATCAGTTTTTTGGCAAATTCGATAGAGCCCATCGCTTTATAGGCTTCCGGAATCGGCGCCCAGACAAACATGGTGGCTTTGGGTTTTTCGACTTTCCAGCCCATCGCATTCAAACCATCGCATAACACATCGCGGCGTACCCGGTACATGTCACAAATTTCTTTGACGCAATCCTGCGGACCTTCCAGTGCCGTGATGGCAGCCACCTGAATCGGGGTGAAAGTACCGTAATCCATATAGGATTTAATCCGAGTCAACGCGGCAACCAAGGTAGGATTGCCGCACATGAAACCTACCCGCCAGCCCGGCATGTTGTAACTTTTCGATAAGGAGAAAAATTCGACGGCAATATCTTTGGCCCCTGGCACCTGTAAAATCGAGGGCGCCACATAGCCATCAAAGACGATATCGGCATAGGCAATATCATGCACAATCCAGATGTTGTGCTCTTTACAAATAGCGACCACTTTTTCGAAGAAATCCAGCTCCACGCACTGACTGGTCGGATTACCCGGAAAGTTGAGAATCAGCATTTTCGGACGCGGCCAGGATTCGGCAATGGCCTTATTCAGCTCTTCGAAGAAATCAGTTCCGGGTGTCAGCGGTACATGGCGCAGATCGGCGCCGGCGATCACCACCCCATAAGGATGAATCGGATAAGCAGGATTGGGCACCAGCACCACATCACCGGGACCTAAGGTGGCCAGCGCCAGATGCGATAGACCTTCTTTGGAACCAATGGTGACGATGGCTTCGGTATTGAAATCCAGATCGACATCAAAACGGTTTTTGTACCAGGTACAAATTGCCTTACGTAAACGCGGTATGCCTTTCGATACCGAATAGCGATGAGTATCGCCCCGCTGCGCTACTTCAAGCATTTTGTTGAGAATATGAGGCGGTGTCGGCTGATCCGGATTACCCATGCCAAAATCAATAATGTCCTCACCTTCCGCTCGGGCTTTGGCTTTTAATTCATTAACAATATTAAAAACATAGGGTGGAAGGCGACTGATACGGTGAAATTCTTCCATTAAAAACTCTTAAGGCAAATTTATGATGAAGTGTGAACAATGGCGGCTAAGGTACTGGTATAGCTGGATGTTGTCAATTTGTAAGCAGCCTGACCCAGGATTGTGGCGTGCGGTTTCAGGGTTGGGTCTGATGCTGTTCGGTAGCAGTTGTATCCTGATTTTGATGCTGGTGAATATAGGATCCGCCTACCAGAAAACTTAAAACCAGCAAATACAAAATCGCTGCAATATTCTTGGCTTTACGGCTACCATCATCTTTATGACGATTCATAATCCACTCTCGATACTAAAAACGGGCGCCAATTGTAGCAACAGAACACTAGCAGACTGATTTTTTTAATCGATAATCCCCGCTTCAGCCGGATCAACACTGACAATAATTCACCATGACAAACCAACAACCGATTGATTTAGATGTCTTTTGCCTCGGTCACGCCAGTTATGACCAGGTTTTTTCGGTAGCTTATCACCCTGCCAGCGATGAAAAACTGCTTGCCGATGATTGGATCGGCTGCGGCGGCGGTCCGGCAGCCAACGCCGCAGTCACCGTCTCAAGACTGGGTTTTCGCGCCGGATTTGGCGGTTATCTGGGGTCTGACAGTTTTGGCGACAGTCATCTGGCAGAATTGATAAATCATCAGATTAATTGCCAGTTTATTGCCAGAGGCCCTGCCCCCACACCGCTATCAGTAGTGCTGGTAAAACCCGATGGTCAGCGCAGTCTGGTCAATTTTAAAGGCTCAACCGAGGCACTGAAAGCCAATGCCATAAACTTTAGCGGCATCAAGGCTCGCTGTTTGTTATTCGATGGCCATGAAGCCGCGCTGTCCTTGGCTTTGCTAGCCCAATATCCGCAAACGCCCAGCGTACTCGACGCCGGCTCGCTGCACGCAGGCACTGAGGCTTTAATGGATAAGGTCGACTATCTGGTCTGTTCGGAAAAGTTTGCCAGGCAATATGCTGGCAGCCCGGAAACCGCATTAGCGGCATTAGCAAACATCAATGCCCATGTAGTGATTACCCTCGGCGAACGTGGCCTGATCTGGCAAACCGCCACCGAGCAAGGCTCACTGTCAGCGCCAAAAATTCAGGCCATAGACACCACCGGCGCCGGCGATGCGTTTCACGGTGCTTTCGCGGCAGCCATTGCCAGCAAACGGTCATGGCAGCAAACCCTGGAATACGCCAGTATTGCCGGGGCCCTGGCTTGCACCCGGCTGGGGGCAAGACCGGCGTTACCGGATAAACGCCAGCATCAGAGCCTGATGGAAGCAACCGTTTTTAGTGCCCGCTGCACTACGATTCAAAATAAGCCAGCAGAAAATTGATGAACGCCGTCAGCTTGGCGGGGTAAAAGCGGCGTTGCAAATAGGTGGCATAGACCGCCAGGGCTGGGCGACGATGAGCTTGCAGGATTTCCACCAGTTCGCCACTTTGCAGATACGGCGTCACCGATAATCTG